>CAMNAH010000038.1 GCA_946530775.1 uncultured Coriobacteriales bacterium | reverse complement strand
GTCCACGCGGAATGGTACCGAGAGGCCCTCGTCCACGGCCCAACATGTGGATGAAGGCTTCTCCGTACCATGGGGGTGTGGCACCGAGAGGGCCTCGTCCACACCGCAGGTCAGAGGCCTGCGCGTTTTCAGCACCCTTTGGGCACCCTTTTCAGCACCCTTAAGCAAAAAGGCCAGAGGCACTAGGCCTCTGACCTGCGGAAACAATGGAGCCGGGATCGGGACTCGAACCCGAGACCTACGCATTACGAGTGCGTCGCTCTACCAACTGAGCTATTCCGGCGCGGCACCTAACTATAGCAGACCCAAGGCCTCCCTAACAAGCGGCAGAATCGACTCCTTGCAAAGTTTCCCCGCACGCACATCCGCGAACGCCGACTCCACGTCGCGCTCGGTCAAGACCTCAACGCCGGCATCGCGCAAAAGCCGCGCGAACGTCCCCCACCCCGGCACCAATGTGCCCGAATAGGTGCCGTCGTAGATCTCGCCCGCACCGCACGAGGGGCTCTTGGCCTTGAGCACGGCCACCCGCGCGCCGCTCGCGAGCGCAGCCTCCGCGCACGCGGCGCTTCCCGCCGCGAACTCCGCGGTCACGTCTCGTCCATCGGCGAGAAACACGCCGCCATCGCGCTGCTCCGCCGGCGGACGCGGCACGGGCAGGCCCGCCGCCGTCTCGGGGCACACGGGCACAACCTCCACGCCTGCGCACCTCGTCAACGCAATGACGGCGGGACAAGGCTTCGTCCCGCCGTCATATCGAACAGGTTCTCCCAGCAGGCATGCGCTGACGATGAGCTTCATGCGCACTCCCCTGCCGGCGCACACGCTTTACGCGTAGAGCGTGGAGATCTCGATGGAAGCGCTGCCGAGCAGACCGTTCACGAAGTCGGTCCACGCCTGCGCAGCACCGGTCGAGGCCGTGGAGTACGCGTTGTAGGCGATGTAGTACGCCTGCTCAGCAGCCTCGTAGCTGGCCGAATCGTTGGAGATGGGATAGGTCTGCAGCGTGGCGTAGTACTGGCCGTCGGTGCGCGCCCAGGTGTTGTTCGCGGCATCCCACTCGTCGCCGAGCAGGGCGATCACGTAGTCCGCGTACTCCTTGGAGGTGGCGTCGTTGTTGCCGTCCTCGGGAGCCGCAGGCAGCTCCGCGGGAGGCACGGCCTCGGCGGAACCGGCCATGATCTCGTCGCGCAGGGCCTTCATGATCGCGGACTCGCCGATCATGCGGCGGGCGACATCCTCGGTAAGGCCGTAGGTAGAGGCGATGGTCGCGAAGTCGTCGGTGCCGAGGATCTCCATCGCATAGGCGGAGATGTCCTCGTCGGTGACGGTGATGCCGCGCGCCTCGGCCTCGCCGAGCACGATCTTGTTGCGCGCATAGCCCAGCACGTCGTCGGCGGTGGGCACCGCATAGCTGCCGTCCTCGTTCGCGGCGGCCTCGAGCGTCGAGACGTCCTCGATAACCTCGCGGGCGGTGATCTCGTGGCGCTCGCCGCCATAGGTGTAGGCGCCCACCACGGTATCGAGCTCGTTCGCGGTGAGGGTGACCTTGTTCAGCGGGTTGGCGGTATTGGCGGCGCCGAGCACGAACTTGCCCACGAGCACGCCGATGACCAGGCACACGAGGCCGGCGATGACCGCCGTCATCGCGCTCGACGGCTTCTTTGCCGCGGTCTGCTTATTTGCCATTGTCGAATCCTCTCTACTTGCTCAAAGCACACAGGCAGCATTATGCCACCGATTAGGTGGCAGTGCCCGTTAACCCTTCACAGCCTTGATGATCTGCTCGGAATAGGTCTTGATGAACGACGTGCCGTTCTCGGCATCGAAGCCCACGCGCTCGACAAGCGCCTCGGCCGTGGCCTCGGAGATGTTGCCCTGGGCCATCTCGAGCAGGCCGCCCAGCATGTCGTGGTACTCGGCATCGCCGTGGTAGCACTGGATGGCCTCGTCGAGCAGCGGCCACGCGGCATCGGAGCGCTCGGGAGCGCCGGCCGCATAGCGCGTCAGGAACAGGAACGCCGCAAGGCGCACCGTGGACGAGCTCTCGTCGAAGAGGGCCGTCTCGGCGCCGTCGAACGCGCCGGCGACCTTATCGCCGCACGTGGCGGAGAGCACGGTGAGCGCGTCAAGCACCTCCCAGCGCGTCTGCGCCTCGGGACGGTAGAGCGCATCGATAAGTGCATCGATATGGGGCTCGAGCAGCTCGGGCGTGGCATGCGCGACAACGGCGATGCGGTAGCCCACCTCCTGCCTGCGGCGCCTGCTCGATCCGGACAGGCCCTCGATCAGGGCCTCAACCAGCTCGGGCGTGTACGCAGCCTGGGGCTCGGCCGCCGCGGAAGCAGCTCCCTCGACCACCCCGGCTTCGATCTCATCGGCCATGCGAAATCCTCCTAGAGGTTGTGATGCCTGTAGCGGCGCTCGCCATCGCGGCGCCCGGCGTCATGCGAATCGCTCTCGTCGGCGGCATTCTCGACGAGCGACCAATCGAGACCCGCGGCATAGCCGTCGGCCTCGTCGGCATAGAGCAGGCTCAGAGCCTGTCCGCCCAGACGCGATCCGCCAACAGAACACAGTAAATCAAAAAGCGCGTACGCCGTCTCGGCACCGGGCATCGTGAGGCCAAATTCCTCAGAATGTGCAAGTGCGAGCCCCAGGTCCTTGCGCAGGTACTCCGCAAAGAAGCCGGGCGCGTAGTCGCCCGCAAGCGACTTGGGCGCATAGGTGGCCGCGGCACCCGAGGTGCCCGTGCCGGAGAGGATCAGATCGAGCACGGCATGCGGGTCGAGCCCGGCCTGCTCGCCCAACGCGAGCGCATCGGCATAGGCCACGATGCACTCCGCGAACGAGACCTGGTTGCAGAGCTTGGCCGTCTGGCCGGCACCCGCGTGCCCGAAGAAGCACATCTTGGCCGAGAAGGTCTTGAGCAGCTCGGCGACCGGCTCGGGAAGGTCGGCCTCGGCGATGCCGAGGATGAGCGTGAGCGTGCCGTCGATGGCGCCCTGCTCGCCGCCCGTGACCGGGCAGTCGAAGGCGTGCATGTCCGACACCTCGGCGGCATCGTGGATGTCGCGCGCCAGCTCGGGCGACGAGGTGGTGAGGTCGATGAGCCATGCTCCCCTGCGCGCGCTCGCGAGCACGCCGCCCGACGCGAGGTACACGTCCTCCACGTCCTCGGGGTTGCCCACCATGGTGAACACCACGTCGGCGTCGCGCACGGCGTCGGCCACGCTGTTCGCCCACACGGCACCGCGCGCCACGAGGGCATCGGCCTTGGCCTTGGTACGGTTGAACACGGCGAGCTTATAGCCCGCATCGAGCATATGACCGGCGATGGCCGAGCCCATAATGCCCGTGCCGATGAATGCCACCTTGGAGATGGTCTGATGTTGCATGTATGTGCCTTCCGTCTACTTCTGGCTGCGAACCTTGCGCGCGATACGGTCGGTGAGCGAGAGCTTCTCGCGGCGGTCGCCGCCCCAGAAGCCCACGGCCACCATGCCCGGGCCCACGTGCGCGCCGAGGACCGGCGAGATCACGCTGCGCATGATGAGCAGGCCCTCGCAGCCCTTCTCGCGGCGCAGATGGTCCTCGAGCCAGTCGGCGTCCTTCTCGGCATCGGCATGCATGATCGTGATGGGCAGCGTGAGGTCGTGGCTCCAGTTCTCCTGGAAATCGGCGATAAGCGCGCGGAGCGCCTTCTTGCGGCCGCGGCAGATGCCCTTCAGCGTGAGCGAGCCGTTGAGGTCGAAGGAGAGCTCGGGCTTGATGTCGAGCTTGCCGCCGAGCTGCGCCGCCGCAGGCGGGATGCGCCCGCCGGCAGCCAGCGCGTCGAAGTTCTCGAGTGTGAAGTATCCCTGGATGTAGTAGCGCGCCTCGCTCGCCCAGTCGTAGAGCTCCTTAGCGGAGGCGCCGTTGCCGGCAAGGCGCACGGCCTCCACGCACAGGAGCTCGGCGCAGGCGGACGGGCAGAGGTTGTCGAGCACGTAGAGCTCGAAATCGGGGTACGCCTCGGCGATCATGTCGCGCGCCTGCTCGGCCGCATGGATGCTCGACGAGAGGCCGCCGGTGAAGCCCAGGTAGATGGTGGGCGTTCCCTCCTTGGCCGCGCGCTCGAACACCTCGTAGTAGAAGCCCGGCGTGACGGCGGACGTGGTGACGTGCGCGCCGTCGCGCAGCATGTCGTAGTACTCGCGGTACGAGATGGACTTCCAGATGTCGTCGGTGTGCTCCACGCCGTCCACCACATACGGGAACCCGATGATCTCGATGCCCAGGCGATCGGCGATCTTCGATCCGAAGTCGGCGCAGGTGTCGGCGATGATATGCACGTCGCGGTGCGCCTTGAACGCGCGCACCGCCTTGACGACGTCCGTGGGGACGTAATTATGGTTTGGTGTTGTGACGCCTTCCAGATCGTAGGCGTCTTCCGGCTTAGGCGCGATGCCCTCCTCCGGTGCTAGTTCACTCATTGTTCTCCTCGATCTTGGGCTTGATGATTCCGTAGCCTCCATTCTTACGATGGTAGATTACGTTAATCAAGCCAGTCGTGGCGTTGGTAAACACATAGAAATCATGTCCCAGCAGGTCGGTCTGGACAAGTGCCTCCTCCTCGGTCATGGGCGGCAGGTCGATGACCTTCTCGCGCACGAGGATGTCGTCGTCTTCCTCGTCATCGCCGGGGATGATGAGGTCGGCGAGGTCCTCAACATTGGCGGGCACGGCGATGCGGCCGCCCTTCTGGCGACGGTCGACCACGCGGGTCTTGTACTTGCGGAGCTGGCGGCTCACCTTGTCGGCGGCCTCGTCGATGGCGGCGTTCATATCGTCGCCGGAGGCCACGACGCGCACCACGTTATCGCGCACGAACACCGTGACTTCGCAGGATTTACGCTCGAGATTGGAGGGATTCTTGTCGACTCGCAGCACGCAATCGCAGGTCATGGGCGAGATATCGAATACTTTGAGAGCAGCCCCCAGCTTTTCCTCAACGTGCGCGCGCAGGGCGTCGGTGATTGCAACCTTGCGTCCGGAGATCCTAATGTCGACCATAATTGCCTCCTTTAGTGCGGTTACTGCTATGCAAACCCGGATTTCTCCGGGAGGATGCCCTATCTAGAACATACCCGAGAATTGACCTTGGTTCACGTGAGTTCGGAATACGGCGCAAACAAAACGGTAAAGCAACACGGACGGTCCGACGGGACCGTCCGCTCTATCGTTTCTTCAAATAATCGTGTGTGGGGGCGCGCTACTCGAGCCCCTGGATCTGGCTCGCGTTGGTGGCGTTTGCCATGCCGGCGATCCACTTGGCGCGCACGAGGGCGCCCAGACCGTTGGTCTGGATGGTGTCGAGCGCGGACTGCACGTTGACCTGCAGCGTGGTGTTGTCGGCGGCAACGGCGATGCCCTCGGCCGTGGGCACGTCGATGGTGCCGGCCATGTAGATGTCGTCATAGAAGGAGGCCAGGTAGGCGCCGGAATAGAGGTCGCAGCACACGTAGTCGACCTGGCCGGCGGCGAGCGCATCGAAGGCCTCGTTGAGGTTCTCGTAGCTGGTCTCGAGCATGCGCAGATCGTTCTGGGCGATCAGGTGCTGGGAGACGGAGCCGGTCTGCAGGCCCACCGTCTTGCCCTCGAGGTCGGCGGCGGCCACGATAGAGGGGTCGCCCCTGCGGAAGAGCGCCGAGGCGTTCTCGGCATAGGCACCCACCACGATGGCGCTACCGGAATCGCCGGCCGCGACGTTCATGATGATGTCGCACTCAACGCCGAGGGCGCTGTCGATGGAGGTCACGTTGACGAAGCGCACCTTGAGGCCGAGCGCGTCGGCGATCTGCGAGGCAATCTCCACGTCCATGCCCATGACCTCGCCGTCGGCCTGCGTGATGCAGAACGGCGCGGTGGTCTCGGCCGTGCGGAGGCCCACCGTGAGGTAGCCGTCCTGGATGATGGTGGGCGAGAAGATCGTGGGCGAGGTCTGGGCGGCCTTCTCGGCGATGGCGTCGGCCACCGACGTGGGCGTGAGCAGCTCGTCGAGCTTCTCCTTGGGATTGCAGGCGGAAAGGCAGCAGGCCACGCACAGGGCGAGGGCGCAGCTTACGATGGTGCGGAAAGTGCGGCCGCGGGTTTTCATACGAACCTCTCGTTCTCTTCTCGTCAGCGGACACGACGAAGACGCTGTTCCGCCCCAGCTGACCTGGTCTTTGACCCCACACTCGCGCACCGGCGGCTTGGCTTCGGGGCTACGGCCCCCCACTTCGCCGCTCTCGCCCGCGAGGCCGGATGCCTCATAAGTATGACGGGCGGTGCGTCTTACCTCTAGGACGAGCCATGATCGCAGAGGCGCTCACGCCGCTGCTTACGTGGATCCCTTCGGCCTCGTCTGCCTTGGACTTGGGCTTGCGCCCGCAACCACAGACCTAGGGTGGAACAGTTACTTTATTATAGGCAACTTGCCTACCAAACGCGGCATAATGCGCTGGCGGTGACCTCAGCGGCACCTGCGTCGAGCAGCGCGCGGGTGGCCGCGCGCATGGACGAGCCCGTGGTTATGACGTCGTCGACGAGAAGAATGCGCTGGTGAGAGAGGTCTTCGAGGGAGCGGATGGTACCCTCTGCGTTGGCCGCGCGCTCCTCGCGGGTAAGGCCGCGCTGGTCGAGGGCGAGCGGACGCACGAGCACATCGGCGAGCGGCAGGTCGAGCTCGGCGGCGAGCGCACGCGAGACGAGTTCCATGTGGTCGAAGCCGCGCCGACGGTAGGCCGCGGCGGTGGCGGGCACGAACGAAATGGCATCGATATGTGCGGGATCGAAGCGCGGGCGGCCGTCGCGCGCGGGCCAGGATGCGGCCTCGTCGAGCGCCGTTGCCATGGCCGCAGCGATGACGGGTGCGAGGCGCAGCTCGTGGTGGTCCTTGAGCGTGGGCGCCAGGCGCGCGGCGACGCCCTCGAACGAGAAAGCGCACACGGTGGCGCGCGGCTCCCACTCGTGGGCGCATTCGGTGCAGGTGAGCCAGCCATAGGGGGCGCCGCACTCGGGACAGGCCCAGCGTTGGCAGATCCACGGAAGGGCTGCTCGGCAGCGCTCGCAGAGCAGCTCGTCGGGATATTCGCATCCTATGCAGCGCGTGGGCCAGAGCAGCTCCGCGAACGCATCGCCGATCCTCGCCAGACGGGATGCGCTCATGGCGTTTGCTCTGCTCCGGGGGCCAGCACTGCTCCGAAGGGCCGTCCTGCTCCGAAAGTCCGCCCTGCTCCGAAAGTCCGCCCTGCTCCGGGGGCTCGCCCGGCTCCGTCTACTCCGTTCGCGAACGGAGTACTCCTTTCATGAACGGAGCGGTTTTTAAGGCCTGAAAACTGCACCGTTCGTGAACGGAGTACACCTTTTGCGAACGGTGCACCCACCCCTTGTCCCACACCAGGCTTCAAAGCGGTCATGATACCCTCGGGACCCCGTATTCCTCGAGGATATGTGCGAGCGCGAGCAGCTGATGCGGGTCTCCCAGCTGCTCATCGGTTACCTGAACAATATGGATGCCCATCTCGCGCAACGCCAACGCGCGACGCTGGTCATGCCCAATCTTTCGGATGTCGCCATGGTTCGCGTAGCTCGCATACTCGAACCCGAAGCGCTGGTCAGGCCAGTAGACATCGATCTTATCGGCATAGTCGTCGCTGATAGCTTGGGCTGCGGCGCCGATCTCCTCGCGTCCGTTGAGCTGCGGTTGCTTGAACCCGAAGCCTCCCAAGCGCTCGGGCAGCGAGAAGACCAGCCCGAGTTCGACCTCTTTTGGCGAGCGGGCGTGTTCGAGCACCCACGGGAGCGCGGCGGAGGCGTTGCGCGATCCGCGCAGATGGCGAGCTTGCTCGAGGAACGTCTCGAGGTCCCGTTTTGACGCAAGCTGCCTGCGCTTGGTCACGCCATCGGGGCTCTCGGGGTCGAGCGAATAGTTCCCGCAGATGTTGCATCCTATCCTGATGCTCTGGAGGAGGTCTTTTCCCTGGCAGAGCTGCACGAAGAGAAGCGGCGCGCTCGCAACCAGCATGCCATGCCCCGCGTCCATGAGCGAGCCGGGCGGAAGCATGCCGCCTGCAGAGCGGCACCGATAGGCTTTGACCCGCCGGCGCTGGTCGTGATCGGGAACGAGGATGTCCACGGGGGATTCGTCGAACGAGAAGCGCGCGGTCGGGAACGCGGACAGCTCGGTTTTCGAGCGGGCGAATGTCAGCTCGTCTCCCCCATCGAACGGCTTGACGGGAAAGCGGTATTCCGGTGGCGGGACGAGACGGGCGCTCAGATCGAGGAATCTGAAGGCGCTTGCGTGAGAGACAACGGCGTACATGATCGATCCTTCCGACGTGGTTGCGGAAGGATAGCAGGCGCATGTGTCGGCAAGCTGTCATTGAACGTGCGGCGAGCTGACAGTATTTTGAGAGACGTGCTGGTCAAAGGTGCTGTTTTGGGTTGGACATGCGCTTTTTCGAGAATGCGGGAATCCACGAGCCCTGCGCAATTCGCCAATTCCTGGGGCTTGGGCGGTTTCCAGGCCCCAGCTGGTTGCACCGTTCGCGAACGGAGTACACCGATTATGAACGGAGCAACTTTTGAGGCCGTATT
>CAMNAH010000037.1 GCA_946530775.1 uncultured Coriobacteriales bacterium | reverse complement strand
CTCAACAAGCAGATCGTCGACACGCGCGGCATGCGCGTCGTGCGCGTGAACGACCTCAAGCTCTCCGACACCAGCTCCACGCAGCTGCGCCTGCTCGGCGCCGAGGTGGGCGCCCGCGGCCTGCTGCGCTCGCTCGCCCCGTGGATCGAGACGGCAGCCTGCAAGGTCGCGAAGACCCTCGGCAAGCCCATCCCCGAGCGCATCATCGCCTGGAGCTACATGGACCTCGTCGAGCGCGACCTCTCGAACGTCAAGCTCTCGGTGAGCCACAAGACGCTCGACGACATGCACCCCGCCGACGTCGCCGACATCATCGAGCGCCTCGACCCGCGCCTGCGCAGCCAGGTCTTCGCCACGCTCGACGACGAGATGGCCGCCGAGGCCGTGGCCGAGCTCGATGACGATGAGATGGCTGCCGAGCTGGTAGGCGGCATGAGCGAGGCGGCCGCCTCGAAGGTGCTCGCCGAGATGGACCCCGACGACGCGGCCGAGCTGGTCTCGGAGCTCGACTACGAGAAGGCCGAGAAGCTCCTCTCGCTCATGGGCGTCAAGGACCAGAAGGCCATCCGCCAGCTGCTGGGCTATCGCGAGGACACCGCCGGCCGCATCATGACCCAGGAGGTGGTGAGCCTCTCCGAGGATGCCACCGTGGGAGACGCCGTCGCGGTGCTCAAGACGCTCGAGGAAGACTTCGAGAGCGTGCGCTACATCTATCTGGTCGATGAGGACAACAAGCTCTCGGGCGTGGTCACACTCAACCAGCTCATCGTGAGCGACGCCGAGACCGCGCTCAAGGATCTCGCCGAGGAAGAGGTCATCACCGCGAACCCCGAGGACGACCAGGAAGACGTGGCGGAGAACATCGCCAAGTACAACCTGCTCGCCATCCCCGTTGTGAGCGACGAGGGCAACCTGCTCGGCATCGTCACGGTCGACGACGCCCTCGAGGTCATGCAGGAGGAGCACGAGGAGGACCTCGCCATCGCAGGCGGCGGCGACCTGGGCAACGACAACCAGTCGAGCCACGTGCTGTCGCGCATCGTAAGCCGCGAGATGTGGGTCGTGTTCTGGGCGATCGGCCTTATCGTGCTCGCAGCCCTCACCGACCGCAACGGCTCCGACCCCCTCGCCGGGCTCCTGCTCGCCGTGGCCATGCCGGTTGCCCTGCGCGGCGCCGTGAACATGGCGCGCTACGTGATCGACTTCTGCCTCGAGTGGGACGCCGATGACGAAGACGCCCCCTCCGTCCTGGGATTCGCCCTGCGCGGCATCGGCATCGGCCTCTGCTACGCCGCCGTCATCGCGCTCGCCCTGTTCGCCCTCACCAACGTGCTGCCGCTCGGCGACGACCCCCTCGTGGGCTCCACCGTGCGCACGAGCTTCATCGTGTCCGCGGGCGTGGTGCTGGGATCGTTTATCACCGCACCGCTCTACCTGCTGTTCGTGCGCAATCGCGAGGCGCACGGCGAGGACACGAACGGCCAGTCGCTGCGCCTGACGTCGCTCGTCATCGCCACGATCGCGTTCATCGCCGCGGCCATCATCCTCTGGATGTGATGGCATGGCACGCACGAAGGATACAAAGCCGAAGGAGCGCGTGAGGCTCGAGCCCAGGCTCGTGCTCGCCGCCATGGGCCCAGGCCTCGTCGCAGCGCTCGCCGGCGCCGATGCCGGCGGCGTCGCCGCCTACTCCAACTCCGGCGCCCTCTACGGATTCGGCCTGCTCTGGACCGTGCCCATCATGTGCCTGCTCCTCATCGTGGCACAGGAGACCGCCGCGCGCATGGGCTGCGTCACCGGCAAGGGCTTCGCATCGCTCATCCGCGAGCAGTACGGCGTGCGCCTCTCGGCCCTCGCCATGTTCGCGCTTCTGATCTCGAACACCACCGTCACGCTCTCCGAGTTCGCAGGCATCGCATCGGGTTTCGGGCTCTTCGGCATCCCCACCTATATCTCGATCCCTGTCTCGGCGCTCGCCATCTGGGTGCTCACGATGAGCGGGTCGTACCGCCGCATCGAGAAGATCCTGCTCGCGATCAGCTGCGTCTTCCTCACCTACGTGGTGGCGGGCTTCATGGTGGGCCCCGACTGGGGCCAGGCCTTCCACGACACGCTCATCCCGCCTCTGCGCGGCGACCTCTCGTACCTTTCGCTCATCGTCGCCCTCGTGGGCACCACCATCGCGCCGTGGATGATCTTTTTGGCGCAGAGCAACGTGGTCGAGCGCGGCGCGCGCGAGGAGGACATCCCCTACCAGCAGATCGATACGGTCACCGGTTCGGTGGTGGCGAGCGCCATCTCGTGGTTCATCATCCTCGTGACCGGAGCCGTCCTGTTCCCCGCCGGCATCGTGGTCGAGGGCGCCGAGGACGCGGCGATCGCGCTCGCACCGCTCGTGGGCGACTACGCGCAGGTCCTCTTCGGCGCAGGCCTCATCGGGGCATCGTTCCTCGCGGCCTGCGTGCTGCCGGGCATCACGTCGAGCGCCATCTGCGAGGCCTTCGGGTGGGAGCACGGCAGCGACCGCACGTGGGCCGAGGCGCCCACCTACCGTGCCATCATCACGGCGATCATCCTCATCTCCGCCGTCATCGTGCTACTGCCCGACGCCAACCTCTTCGGCATCATGATGGCCGCGCAGGTCATCAACGGCGTGCTGCTGCCGGTGCTGCTCATCTTCATGGTGGGCATCGCAAGCGACAAGCACATCATGGGCGCCTACGCGAACGGCCGCGTCTGGAACGCGCTCACGTGGTTCACCATCGTGGCCGTGATCATCCTCACGGCCATCATGTTCGTGCTTCAGGCGATGGGATTGTAGGCGGGTAGCACCGCCGGCCGGGCCTTGCCTACTTGGCGCCCTTGTACTCCAGGCAGAGCATCGTGAGGTCGTCGAACTGCTCGGCATCGCCCACGAACTCGTGGACCGCCGCCGTCATGGCACGGAGGATCTCCTCGGGCGAGCCGTCCTCGTGCGCGCAGGCGCACGCGACCGCACGCTCGACCTTGAACATCTCATCATCGGCGTTGGTCGCCTCGGGCAGGCCGTCGGTATAGACGAACACCTTCGCGCCGGGCTCCAGCTCGATCTCGTACTCGGTGTACCTGACGCCATCCATGGCGCCGATCACAAAGCCGTGCTTGTCTCTGAACGTCTCGAAATGGCCGTCCGCATGCTTGATCATCGGGCACTCGTGACCGGCGTTCGCGCAGGTAAGCTTGCCCGTCGAAAGCTCCAGCACGCCGAGCCACATCGTGACGAACATGGTCTCGCGGTTCATCGTGCAGATTGTCTCGTTCGACGCCTCGAGCACGCGCGCGGGGCTGTCGAAGCGCTTGGCGGCATTCTCGGTGATGATCATAGAGGCCATCATGAACAGGGCCGCTGGGATGCCCTTGCCGCTCACATCGGCAATCACGAGCGCAAGATGGTCATGGTCGACGAAGAAGAAATCGTAGAAGTCGCCGCCGACCTCCTTGGCGGGATCCATGCTCGCGAAGAGCTCGAACTCGGCGCGCTCGGGGAAGGGCGGAAAGACGTTGGGCAGCATGTCGGCCTGGATGCTCGACGCGAGGTTGAGCTCGGCGCTGATGCGCTCGCGATCGGTCGTGATGGTCTCGATCTCGCTCACGTAATCGTCGATCTCGTGCGCAAGGCCGATCATATCCTCCGTGAGCTCGCCGACCTCGTTGCGCCTGATCGCGATGGCACTTCTGCCCTCGAGCACCGCGGCAAGATTGCGTGTGACCGTGTCGCTGTCCTTGGTCGCCGTGTACATGCGGATGTTGCTAAGAATGTCCTTGAGGGGGCTGAGCAGGTAGATGCGCATGTACCGCATGATGAGGAGGAGCAGGAGCGTCTCGAGAATCGCGGCGATCATCGTGCGCTGGAACGCCTCCGCATTGACCCTGGCATGGATCTCCGAGAGGTCGTAGGTCACGCCCACCAGCACCGCCTGGTCGCTGATCTGATCGATGTAGGCGTAGTAATCGGCGAAGGCGCTGCCCGTTCCCACATAGGTGTCGGCCTTCTCCTGAGCCGCGCCGTCACTCTGGCTGGGACGTGCGTTATCGACGGCTGCGTGCATCGCGTTCTGCAGGCTCTCGTCGACCTCCGTCACCGTGCCGAGCAGATAGAAGTCGCCGTACTCGTTGCTGCGGGTGGCATATTGGTCCGCGCCGCTGATGACGAAGAACTGCGTCGCATAGGGGTTCTCGCCCGCCGCGGTGGGGGTCATGACGATGTAGAGGAAATCGATGTCGTAGTTGCGCTTGATCTGGTCGATGCGGTTGGTCAGCCACGTGTAGACGACCTCGGCGTAGAGCTTCTGGTCGGCCGCCGACAGGCGCCCGATGTCGTAGCTCGTCATGTATTCGATCTGCATGCCGGGGTTGTTGCGGGCAAGCTGGATGCACTTCTTCTCGGTGACGGTATCGCCCCAGAAATCCACGTCGTACTCGATGTTCATCTCGTCGGCATGGTCGTGCCAGTAGCGCAGCAGCCACCTGTACGCCGGATATTCCTTAACGGAATCGATGACCTCGTCGGAGATGTTGGCGGCGATCTGGCTCATATCGCGATCGACGTTCGACTCGGAGATGTTGCGCTGCACCAGGTAGGTAAGGATGATGGTGACGATCAAACCGACCGCCATCAGCAAATTGACTTGCCTGTAGACACCCTGCCTGCGCGGCGTTTCCGAAGTGCTTGTCTCACGCGAGCCCAAGGTGTTACCTGCTCGCCTTCTTGAACTCCTCGGCAAAGTCGCCGAACATCGACGAGACGCCCTTCATGTGCTTCTTGGCCTTCTTGACGGGGTCGGGCCCGATGGCGCGCTTCGCCTTGCCGAGCGCCTTGCCCGCTGCGCGCGAGCCCTTGTCGACGGCCTCGCTCGCGGCCTTGTCGGCCTTCTTGGTGGCCTTCGCCACGCCATCCTTCGCCTTGGCGTAGGTCTCCCCCGCCTTGGCGGCGGCGCCGCCCGAGAGCTCCAGATGAGCCGCCTCGGGCGAGACGATCATCCAGCCATCGCGGTAGCCCACGAGCATGGAGCCGGGCACGGCCACATGACCCACGAGCGACTCGGCCATGTTGCCGTCGCCCAGGTGATAGGCGCGCACCTTGCCGGTCTTAGTGGAGAACTCGATGTCGGCCACATGCCCGAGCTGCTTGCCGTCCTCGGTCTTGGCGTCCATCCCGTTCCAGATGATGCACGTATCCCAGTCGAGGCCGAGGCGCTTGCGGGCGGCATCGTCCACGCCGTCATCGGGACGGGTGATCACGAGGCCCTTCTCATAGGGCTCGAACGAGTCGAACGCCACGAAGAGGTCGGGCTGGGCGATCATGCCGGCGATGTCGCGCTGGTGGACGATAAGGCCCGCAACGCGCTTGCCCGAAGGCGAGCAGACCACGTTGCGGACCTTTCCAATCTTCTTGATGGGCACGGCCGCATCGTCGGAGCGCCTGCGGCCGCCCTTGGGCGCATAGACCGCAAGGCCTATGAGCTGCGTCATCTTAAGCATGTGGATGCCTACTCGGCAGGAGCCTCGGCGTCCTCGTCGACGATCTCGACCTTGACGGCCTCGGCAGCGGTGCCGGTGGCGTCGGCCGCGGCGTCGGCCATGGAGGCAACCTGGTCGGAGACGGTGTTCACCACGTCGACGACCTGCGCGGAGGCGGTGGCGACGGCGTCGGAGAGGGAGTCGCGGAGCTGATCCATGCGGGCGCGGGCAGCGTCGACCTTCTCGCGCAGCTCGTCGGAGGAGATGCCGTTGGCGGCGGCCACGTCGGCAACGCGCTCGGTCACGACCTTGGAGCCCTTCTCATAGCTGTCGACGGCGGTGTCCCACGCATCGTTCACGGCATCGGCGGCCATGGCACGGCTCTCGGCGCCGGAGCGCGGGGCGAGCATGACGCCGGCAACAACGCCAGCAGCGGCGCCCACGAAGGTGCCCAGGATGAAATTGAACTTCTTGCCCATGTCATTCTCCAATCTTATCGGCGTGCATAGTCAGCGAGAAATGCTAGCGAATGAGACGCGGAGCAGGGATGTCCTCCCCTGCCCACGGGTCCTCCTCTTCGGGTTCCTCGGCAGCCTCGGGCTCGGCCTCCTCGGCAGGAGCCTCCTCAACCGCGGGCTCCTCGGACTCGACGGGAGCCTCCTCGACAGCCTCGGCCTCGAGCTCGGGCTCGTCGAGCTCCTCCTCAACCGGCGCTTCTGCCTCGGGCGTGGGCTCATCGAAGATGGGGGCGCCCACGATGGTGGCATCGGGATCGATTGCCTCGGGCTCTGCCGCAGGCGCTTCCTCGGGCTTCTTGCCGAGGCTCTCGACAAGGGCGACCAAGCCCTGCGCGATGGCATCCACATCGGGTTCGGGGGTGCCGCCGCCGTTGTATGCCCAGTCGATGATCCACGAGGCGCTCGAGAGCGCGCCGGCAACCAGGACGTCGTCCGGGCAGGCGAGGCGCACCTCGTACAGGCGCTCGATGTCGCTGATCTTGCTGGTCTGGCCAGCGGAGACGGCGCCCGCACGGTTGGTGCGCGCGAGCAGCTCGACCGTCACGTGCTCGAGCAGGTGCGCGAGCTCGGTATCGGCCATGACCTCGCCGAACGTGGAGCCGCCGTCGCCGTAGCAGGCATGGTTCGCCAGCTCGGGGATGAGGCCCGCGATGAGCTCGGTGCCCTCGGGGTCGTCGCCGGTGAAGAGCGGCGCCTCGTCGGCGATATGCACCAGCGCGGTAAGCGCGCGCTGGCTGATGGTGACTTTCCTGATATCGATAAGCTGAGCCACGATGGTTCCGCCTTTCTCATGGGTGAGCGGTGATGCGCTTACTCCATTGTAGATGAAAGCGCCTCGTCATCGTCTTCGTTTAGGGGTTCGGGGGCAATCACGCGCAGCAACGACACACGGCGTCCGCGCAGCGACTGCACGCGGAACTGCCAGCCATCGTGCTCGAACGTGTCGCCAGGGCGCGGCAGCCTGTCGGCGAGCTCGAGCACAAAGCCCGCGACCGTCTCGTACTCCTCGGTATCCTCCACGGGCCAGCCCAGCTCGAGCGCATCATCGATGGGGAAACGCCCGTCGACGAGCCACTCGCGCTCGGAGACCTGCGTGAGGTACTTGTTGTCGGGATCGAACTCGTCCTCGATCTCGCCCACGACCTCCTCGACGATGTCCTCGAGGGTGATGACGCCCGCGGTGCCGCCGTACTCGTCGATGACGATGACCATCTGGTCGTGCGCGGCGCGCATCTCGGAGAGCAGCGGCATGATGTCCTTGGTGTCGGGCACGAAGCGCGCCTGGCGCATGTAGCGGCTGATCTCGTGGGTCTCGGAGCGCTGGTCGAGGATGGGCGCGAGCAGGTCCTTGAGGTGGGCGATGCCCACGATGCGGTCGATGGTCTCGCGATAGACCGGGATGCGGGAATAGCCCGTCTCGCGCATGAGGTCGAGCACCTCGGCGAGGGTGGCATCGTCCTCCACGGCGGTCATGTCGACGCGCGGCACCATGACCTCGTAGGCCACGGTATCGCCCAGGTCGATGACCTCGTGGATCATCGACTTCTCCTCCTCGGTGAGCTCCTCGGAGTCGGTGACCAGGTATTTGATCTCGTCCTCGGACGCGCCGGCATCCGTGTCGGGATCGGCGATGCCCAGCAGGTGCGCGAGGCCCGTCGCGGAGTGCGCGGTGAGCAGCACGAGCGGCTTGGCGATGGTCATGAAGGCGCGGATGGGGCCCGACACGGTCTTGGCGACGCCCTCGGGATCGGAGAGCGCGATGCGCTTGGGCACAAGCTCGCCCACCACGATGGAGAAGTACGACACGATGAGGGTGATCAGCACTGTGGCCAGCGGACGCGCGATGGCGGCGTCGAGGCCGAGCGATGCCATCCATGCGCCGAAGGGCTCGGAGAGGCTCGTAGCGGCGAACGCCGAGGCGGCGAAGCCCACGAGCGTGATGGCAACCTGGATGGTGGCGAGGAAATCGCCTGAGTCGGCGGCGAGGTCGAGAACGGATTTGGCGCGCTTATCGCCCTCCTCCGCCTCGGGCTCGAGGATGGCCTTCTTGGCCGAGACAACCGCCAGCTCAGAGGCGGAGAAGAAACCGTTTGCAAGGGTGAGCAGGAACGTGACGACGAGTGAAACGACTATGTCCATGCGCGGAAGCGCAACCTCCTCAGTTGGGTACAGCGACCTTTCAATAGTAGCAGTATTCCCAGCCTGTTAGCAGGTTAATCAGCAGGTCGAAAGGTACGCGAAAGGTACTACGTTCCTTTCGCGTACGAAAAGGAGGCCCTCCGAAGAGGGCCTCCCCGAGTCGCACTGAGCTGCAGGAATTACTTCTCGCCGGAAGCGCGCTTCTCCTGGTACTCCTTGGCGAGGCGCTGCTGGATGTCGTGCGGAACCTGCTCGTAGCCGGCCATCTCGAGCTCGAACTCGCCGGTGCCGCGGGAGAGCGAGCGCAGGCGGGTGGCGTAGTCGGTGACCTCGGCGTACGGGATGGTGGCCTCGATGGTGGTCTCGCCGGTGTGCTGGCCGTCGGCGGCATGCATGCCCTCGACGCGGCCGCGGCTGGCGGAGACGTCGCCCATCACGGAGCCGGCGTAGCTGTCGGGCACGGTGATGTTG
>CAMNAH010000036.1 GCA_946530775.1 uncultured Coriobacteriales bacterium | reverse complement strand
GGTAGGTGATGTGGGTGTTGTGCGGCGTGGTGATGTAGACGGCGTCGATGTCGGGATCGGCGAAGAGGTCGTCGATCTGGTCGTAGACCTTGGGGATGCCGTACTTCTCGGCATAGGCCACGGCCTTATCGTGCGTGCGGTTGGCAACGCCATCGATGATGCGGCCCTGCAGCTGGAGCGCCTGCGCCATCTGGTTGGCGATGACGCCGCAGCCCAGCACGCCCCAGCGGAGCTTGGGCGCGGTACCCACGGTGATAGTCTCTTCGGCCATGACGGCTCCTTCCCTGATGATCTCTCGTAACTGAACCCATTATACGAACACCTTGCACGCCAATCGGCCCCGAAAGCGGTTTCGAGATGCTAAAACCCGCTGGTGATGCAGACCGTTTGCGTGGACTGCAATTCTTGAATACGTTCTGCATATCCAATGATAAATATCCTGTTATCCTGCATATTATCTCGGCAGGCAATCCCGGCATCCGAACCTTTGCATCACCAGCAGGATTCCGCGACCCAAACCCCCGGAATCCTACTCCTCGACCTCGTCGTCGCCGCCAATCTCCTCGAGAAGGCCGAGCGCCGCGGGCATGACCTCCTCCTGCGTGCGCTTGAACGGCATCGTGACCTTGCCCGACTTGGGGAAGACCAGGCCGCCCTTCTGCTTGATCTTGAACGACGCCTGCTTGGGCACATCGAAAAGCCCCTGGTAGACGAGCTTTCCGTTGGCGAGCGTGACCGACGTGCAGCCCAGACGCTGCGCACGGATGCGCAGGCGGGCACGGTCGAAGAGGTTCTTGCCTGCAAGCGGCAGCGTGCCCCAGCTGTTCTCGCAATCCATCTCGATGGCGCTGAGCTCGTCGAGCTCGGTTGCAGCGGCAAGCCGGCGATACACCAGCACGCGCTTGTCGACCTCGGGCAGGTAGTCCTCGGAGAGGAAGAAGTCTGCGGGCAGGTTGATGGTGACCTCGGCGGGCTCAACGTCGCGCGTCTCGCCGCGCGCCTCGGCCACGGCCTCGCCCAGCATCTGCGTGAAGAGGTCGAAGCCCACGCCCGAGAGGTTGCCGTGCTGCTCGGCGCCCATGAGCGAGCCGGCGCCGCGGATCTCGAGGTCGCGCATGGCGATGCGCATGCCGCTGCCCAGGTCCTGGTATTCGTTGATGGCGGTAAGGCGGTCGACAGCCTCGGGCGTGAGCGGCAGCTCGGGCGGGAACATGAAGTAGGCGTAGGCCTGCTCGTGCCCGCGGCCCACGCGGCCCTTGAGCTGGTAGAGCTGCGCCAGGCCCAGACGCTGGGAATCCTCGATGATGAGCGTGTTGGTGATGGGGTTGTCGATGCCGCTCTCGATGATGGTGGTGGCCACGAGCACATCGATCTCATGCTCCTGGAAGCGGATCATCACGTCCTCCACGTCGCGCGCGCTCATCTGGCCGTGCGCCACGCCGATGCGCGCCTCGGGCGCAGCCTCGAGCACGCGGCCCACCGCCTCGTCGATGGTGGTCACGCGGTTGGAGACGTAATAGACCTGCCCCTTGCGCGCGAGCTCCTCGCGAATGGCCGAGGAGACGATATCGGGGTCGTACTCCCCCACCGTCACCTTGACGGGCTTGCGTCCCGGCGGCGGCGTCATGATGAGCGACATATCGCGCACGCCCGAAACAGCCATCTGCATGGTGCGCGGGATGGGCGTGGCCGAGAGCGTGAGCACGTCGACCTGCTCGCGCATGTTCTTGAGCTGCTCCTTGTGGCCCACGCCGAAGCGCTGCTCCTCGTCGATGATGACAAGGCCCAGGTCGTAGGGGTTCACGTCGGAGGAGAGCAGACGGTGCGTGCCGATGAGCACGTCGACGTCGCCCGTGGCGAAGTCGGCAAGCGACTTGCGCTGGCGCGCCGGCGTGACGAAGCGCGAGAGCACGGCAACGCGCAGGCCGAACGGCGTGAACCGCTCGAAGAAGGTCTGGTAGTGCTGCTCGGCGAGAATCGTCGTGGGGCAGAGCACCATGACCTGCTTGGCATCCTGGCAGCACTTGAACGCCGCGCGCAGGGCGATCTCGGTCTTGCCGAAGCCCACGTCGCCGCAGAGCAGGCGGTCCATCGGGCGCTCGGCCTCCATATCGACCTTGATGTCGGCGATGGCCGAGGCCTGGTCGGGCGTGAGGTCGTAGCCGAAGCTCGCCTCCATCTCCTCCTGCGCCTGCGTATCGGGCGCGAAGGCGAAGCCCGGCACCGACGAGCGGCGCGTGTAAAGGTCGACCAGGTCGAAGGCGAGCTTCTTGGCGCTCTTGCGCGCCTTGGTGGTGGCGCGCGACCAGTCGGCCGTGTTGAGGCGCGTGAGGCGCGGCTCCGATCCGTCGGGGCCGATGTAGCGCGTGATGCGATCGACCTGCTCGAGCGGCACATAGAGCTTGTCGCCCGCGGCATATTCGAGCAGGAAGTAGTCGCGCTCGCGGCCGCCCACCTCCTGGCGCACGATCTCGGAGAAGAGCGCGATGCCGTGCGTGGCGTGCACCACGTAGTCGCCGGGCTTGAACGGGAAGGTCACCGTGGTGGGGTCGACGCGCTTTCCCTTGCGGCGGCTCTTGGCGCTGCGCGCGGTGAGGTCCGACACCGAGAGCACGGCGAGGCGCGCCTCGGGAAACACGATGCCCGCGGGCACAGGCGCGTCGAAGAAGGTGACCTTGCCCGTCTCGAGCGGCCGATCTCCCGCCGTGGCGCCGAGCGCCTCCACAAAGGGGATGTTCTCATCGGAGAAGCGCAGCTCAAGAGCCTCGCGCGCACCGCGATCGGGCACGGCGAACAGCACCGCGCAGCGGTCGGCGATGAGCTGGCGCACGCGGCCGAGCAGCTTGGTGTCGGCGCCGGCGATGCCGGGCTGGCGCACATCGATCTCGGCGGTGAGCGCCACGCCCGAGCGCATGATCGACGAGAACGACAGGCGCTGCTGCCGCCCAAAGTCGAGCTCGCGCGGAGTGGTGTACAGGCCGTCAAGGTCGATGCGCGCCGCACGCGCAGCGGCCTCGATCTCCTCGAAGGAGCGGGCGCAGTCGTCGAAGAGGGCGCGCGGCTCGGCAAGCACCACGAGCGTCTCGGGCGCGATGTGCTCGAGCGGCGAGGCGGTGGAGCCGTACAGCTCGGGCAGGTAGCGCTCGAGCGCGGGGTTGGCGGCGCCCTGCATGATGAGCTCGAGGTCGGCGGCGATCTCCTTGGATTCCTGCGAGGCGTTGTAGAGGGCGCGGCGCGCGCGGCGTATGGTCTCCTCGGTGAGCGCCATCTCGCGGCACGGCGAGACCTCGACCTCCTTGAGCTCGCCGATGGTCTGGCCGGTCGAGGGCACCATGCGCCTCACGCGGTCGATCTCGTCGCCGAAGAACTCGATGCGCACCGGCGCCGTAGCCTGCGCGGGAAAGATATCGACCGTGTCGCCGTGAACGTGGAAGGTTCCCGGCGCGTCAACCTCGCCGGCGTCGTTGTAGCCCATGCCCACGAGCAGGGCGCCCATGTCCTCGAAAGGCACCTCGTCGCCCACGGAGAACGTGCTGCCCGCGAAGTAGGCGCTGCCTTTTGGCGGCACGCGGCGCAACAGCGCGCGGGCGCTCGCCACCACGATGCACTGCTCACCTGCGGAAAGACGCGCGATGGCGCGGCAGCGCGCGGCTATGACGGCATCGTCGAGCGCGGCCTCCGACCAGGGCCTGTCGCGGCGCTCGGGAAAACGGCACACGCAGCCGGGCCCGAGCCATGCCGCGAGGGCACGAGCGGCGCGGTCGGCGGCCTCCTCGCCCGAGACGATATAGATGCACGGGCGCGGGCTGCGCGACCACAGGGCCGCAAGCATGAGCTGGCGCGCGCTCTGGGCGATGGAGAGGCCCGCGTCATCGCCGTCATCGAGGGCGCGGATGAGCGGACGGAGCTCGGGGATGGCGAGCAGCTGGTCGGCCACGCGGTTGATGAGCATGCGCGGGGTCCTTCCTCATGGCGTAAAACCCGCGAACGGGCTGCTCGCGGGTGAACATGGTCTTCCTTGTGGGAACAATTGTAACCGAGAAGGTCCTACGGCTTGGGCTCTTATACCCTCAGCCACACTAAGGCCCCATTAAATGACTTCACGAGCCAGCTACCAGCGCAAACAGTTTCGAGCCACACAAAGGGGCACCTTGGTGTGGCTCGGCGTAAACGCGGGAGACCAAAAAGGCCGCCTCGTGGGCGGCCTCGTGCGTTCATGGTGGGCGATACAAGGTTCGAACTTGTGACCTTCTGCTTGTAAGGCAGCTGCGCTCCCGCTGCGCCAATCGCCCGTGCGGATTGAAAGTGTAGCACAGAAATGCAATGGTCGTGGGCGCGTGGCCTTATACTGGGGGCATGGAAACAACGCCTTCACACGTCATCGCCATCACGGGCGCGCGCGGCAAGACCTGCGTCGCCTGCATGCTGCGCACGATCCTCGATGGCGACGAGGCGTACCGTCACGTGAGCATCGCGTGCTCGCTCGGCATCTTTGACGGCATCGAGGCGCTTCCCGGCGCTCACGGCATCTCCGAGACGGACCTCGCGCACCGTATCGAGAACGCCGCGCACGCAGGGCTCGAATACATGGTCGTCGAGCTGCACGGGCCCGTTCCCGCAGCCCCGGCCTTCGACGAGGCGATCGTCATCGACCTCGATGGCGGGTGCGTGTACGAACGAGCAGGTCAGCAGCGCACGTTGACCTTCTCCGCCGCCGACCGCGATGCAGACGTATGGGCATCCGAGCACTACTGCAGGCTCGGCGTGGTGTCGTTCGCCGCGCACACCCCCACCTGGATGTGGCGCATGACGGTGCCGCTGCCCGGGCGCTTCAACATCGCCAACGCGCTCGCCGTCATCGCCGCCTGCGAGCTGCTGGCCATTCCCCCCGATCGCATTGTGGAGCGCTTCTACAGCGTGCGCGTGCCGGGGCGCATGGAGCTCGTCCTCACGCCCGACCGTGTGGTTTCGGGGCTGGTAGATTGCGGGGGCTCCGAGCAGGAACGTCTGCGCATCCTCGACGACCTCGCCGACGAGTTCCCCGATTTCGATATCATCGTCGTCGGCGACGGAGACCGCAGAGACGCCATCTTCCACGCTGCAGAGCAGGCATACGCTTCGCCGAGCAGGGCGCTCGTATGCATGTTCGATCCCTCGGATGCCGCATGCCAGGCCAATGCAGACATCTTCAACGAGGCCGTTCGCGCCTTGAGCCCAGGAGTTGATACCGTATGAAGCAGCAACGCCCGTATCCGCAGGTCATCGTCTCGCGCAAGGCGGCGCGCAGCCTAGCCGCCGGCCACGTATGGGTGTTCGACGGCGAGGTGCGCGGATTCGCGAACCTGCCCGACGGCGCCGAGCAGATCGAGAATGGCTCCGTGGTCGACGTGGTCGAGGAGAACGGCACCTGGCAGGGCGCCGGCCTCTACTCGCAGCTAAGCCGCATCTGCGTGCGCATCGTCACGCGCAACGCCAACGACCGCATCGACGAGGCGTTTTGGGAGCGCAAGATGCGCTGGGCGTGGGAGATGCGCAAGCGCGTCATGGGCACCGACCTCGACTGCTGCCGCGTGGTCTTCTCGGAGGCGGACGGCTTTCCCGGCCTGGTGATCGACCGCTACCAGGATGTGCTCGTGGCGCAGGTGGGCACCTTCGGCATGGAGCAGCGCCGCGAGCTGCTCTTTGGCCTTGCGCTGCGCGTGCTTACCGAGGACGGCCAGGACGTGCGCGCGATCTTCGAGCGCTGCGATTCCCCCGTGCGCAAGAAGGAGGGGCTCGAGCTGCGCGTGGGCTGGTGGGACGGCTCGCCGAGCATACCCGAATCGCCGCGCATCACGGTGCGCGAGAACGGCATCCTCTACGGCCTCGATTTGGAGAACAGCCAGAAGACGGGGTTCTTCCTCGACCAGAAATACAACCGCGCGGCCGTCGCACGCCTCGCGAAGGGCGCGCGCGTCATGGACTGCTTCTGCCATGTGGGACCGTTCGGCCTCAACGCTGCGGCGGCTGGCGCAGAGTACGTGCGCTTCGTGGACGCCAGCGCCGGCGCGCTCGACCTGGTACGCGCCAACGTCGCGCTGAACGGCTTCGAGGAGGCGCGCTTTGGCTACACGTGCGCCGATGCTCTGGACTACCTCTCCGAGCTGGCCAAGAACAAGACGCGCCTACGCGAGGAGGGCGGCCCCTTCGACCTGATCGTGCTCGACCCGCCGGCGTTCGCCAAGCGCGGCCAGGACGTGCGCAACGCCGCGCGTGCGTATAGGCAGATCAACGAGTGCGCGCTGCGCATGCTGCCGCGCGGAGGGTATCTCGCCACCTGCAGCTGCTCGCAGCACATGACGCGCGACCTGCTCGCCCAGGCGGTGGCCGAGGCGGCGCACAATGCGGGCGTGTCGCTCAAGCAGCTCGAGGAGCGCCAGCAGGCACCCGACCACCCCATCCTCTGGGGCGTGCCCGAGACGCACTACCTCGACTTCTTCATCTTCCAAGTGGTGTAGTCCTGACAAATGGACAGGTCATTTGTCAGATTTTACCTGCAGTTTTACCAGGTTACTCCTTGAAGTGCTTGGAGTCCCTGCTCTGCGTGGGCGGCGTGTCGACGGGCTCGTCGTCATCCTCGTTGCGGCGACGCGCGATCAGCGCAACGGCGATAGCGCCGATGCCCACGCCCGCGGCGACCATGGGAAGGGTAAGGTCGGTGGTATCCCCCACCGAGACAAGCATGGCGAGAACGCCCATATAGTTCGAAAGCATCAGCATGGCAGGCCAATCGACGCGGTGTTCCCCACCATCTTAGCGCACGCGCTTAGCGGCGGGAGCGGAAGAACGAGCGGAGAAGGTCGGCCGCCTCGTCGGCGCGCACGCCAGCGGTCACGGCGAAGGCATGATTGAGGCGCGGGTCGGCGGAGACGTCGAAGAGCGTGCCGAGCGCGCCGCCCTTGGGGTCGGAGGCGCCATAGACGCAGCGGTCGATGCGCGCGTTCACCATGAGGCCCGCGCACATGAGGCAGGGCTCGAGCGTCACATAGACCGTGCAGCCGGTGAGCCGCCAGCGGCCGAGCACGCGCGACGCGGCGAGCATGGCGGAGAACTCGGCATGCGCGGACGGGTCGGCATCGGTCTCGCGGCGGTTGTGCGCGCGGGCGATGACCTCGCCCTCGTAGACCACGACGGCGCCGATGGGCACCTCGCCTTCCTCGGCGGCCGCGCGCGCCTCTTCGAGCGCGATCTCCATGAATGTCTCGTCTGCTTCCATGCGTGCTATTATATATGGCGCTCCATGGAGGAGTGGCAGAGCGGTTGAATGCAGCGGTCTTGAAAACCGTCGAGCGGATGACCTCCGTTCCGAGGGTTCGAATCCCTCCTCCTCCGCCAGGTCAGTCAACGCCGCCAGCAATGGCGGCGTTTCTCGTGGGCTCCAATGCCTTTTGAGACAAATCTCCCGGGAATTATGTCTCAAAAGGCTATTGCGGGATATATGCCGTACGGCAGGCAACCTGTAAAAAACTTCACGACACGGGTATACTCGAACTCAGAGCGGGGCAAGAGCCCGCCTGTTGAAGGGAACCGCCATGATTGCTGTCATCATCATCCTCGTGATCCTCGTCATCCTCGCTGCTGCCTACATCTCCATCCGCAACGGCATCATCGAGAAGGAAAACCGCATCGACAACGCGTGGGAGACCATCGAGGTCCAGCTCCAGCGCCGTAACGACCTCATCCCCAACCTGGTCGAGACCGTCAAGGGCTATGCCACCCACGAGTCCGCCACCCTCGAGGCCGTCGTCGCCGCGCGCGCCAACATGACCGCCGCCACTACCCCCGAGGCCCGCATGGAGGCCGCCAACAACCTCTCCGGCGCGCTGCAGCGCCTGCTCGCCGTCGCCGAGTCCTACCCCGAGCTCAAGGCCAACTCCAACTTCCAGCAGCTCCAGTCCGACCTCACCGACACCGAGAACAAGATCAGCTACGCGCGCATGAGCTTCAACGACTGCGTGCTCGCCTTCAACAACGCCATCGAGACCTTCCCGGGCAGCCTCGTCGCCGGCAGCAAGTTCCAGCCGCGCCACGGCTTCGAAGTCGCCAACGACGAGATCCGCGAGGCTCCCAAGGTGCAGTTCTAGGCACGCGCCCGCACATTCGCACCACGCGTCCCGCAGACACACCCGTCTGCGGGACTTTTTTATCGCGCTTTGAGGTACAATTCCAACACGCGGCATCCTCACCATGCCGTGTTCTGTTGTCTACGAGAAGGGCTATTGATGAAACCCCGACCTCACAGTCGCTAGCCCCTCGCCGCGTGCTTCTGCTGCGCCGTGAGGGGTGCAACCGTAAGGAGCACGCATGATCTATCTGTCCCAACTGCTGGGCAATCCTGTTATCGACGCATCGGGCGAGAAGCTCGGTGTTGTTTCCGACCTCGGCATCGCCACCGGCGAGGTCTTCCCGCGCATCACGAGCCTCGCGTTCACCGGCCCCGGCAAGACGCCGTTCATGATCAGCTGGCGCAAGTACGTCGAGTCCTTCGATGAGGACGAGATCCGCCTGTCGGTAGTCTCCACCGATGTGCGCTTCTCGTACCTGCAGCCCAACGAGGTGCTGCTCGCACGCGACATCCTCAACAAGCAGATCGTCGACACGCGCGGCATGCGCGTCGTGCGCGTGAACGACC
>CAMNAH010000035.1 GCA_946530775.1 uncultured Coriobacteriales bacterium | reverse complement strand
GGAGACACCAAGGAGGCGGCGATTCTTCGTGCGATCGAGGGGCTCGGTTGCACGCTGGATGATGCCGTGATGGTGGGCGACCGCAACCTCGATATTATCGCCGCGCGCAACGTGGGCATTCCCTGCGTGGGCGTGCTCTGGGGAAACACGGCTCCGCGCGAGGAGCTCGAGGAAGCGCATGCCGCCGCGATTGCCGAGACACCCCTCGACCTCGAGCGCATCCTTATGAGGTGACAAAAGAGATCCGATCCTCTCAGCTGTCCTTGACTGCACCGTTCGCGAACTGAGTACACCGTTCGCAAACGGTGCAGGTTTTCGGGCTCGAAATCTGCCCCGTTCGTGAACAAGGTGCACCGTTCGCGAACGGCGCACGCTGCGCGCATCATCGCCATCGCCCCGCGCGCTGCTTTTGCGCGGGGACATGAAAACTTGACACCGTCCCCAACTGTCACCCGTGCGGCATGGAGAAAGTTGACAAAACGCCATCGGGTAAAAGAGTGAAGTCGCCGTGCGTGCTACAGTTAAGAACGGTATGTAAAGCCGATCCTTTGGAGGACGCGATGGCGCAAGATCTTGCCGCAGTGGCGAAGCAAATCCGTATCGACATCATCGAGGAGACCGCGGCGGCGGGCTCGGGCCACCCGGGCGGATCGCTTTCCTGCGCCGACATCCTCACCGTGCTCTACTTCGACAAGATGAACATCGACCCCGCGAACCCCCGCTGGGCAGACCGCGACCGCCTCGTGCTCTCCAAGGGCCATGCGGCGCCCGCGCTCTATGCGGCGCTCGCCGAGCGCGGCTACTTCCCGCGCGAGGACCTCAAGACGCTCCGCGACATTCACTCGCATCTTCAGGGCCATCCCAACATGAACGACACCCCGGGCGTCGACATGTCCACGGGCTCTCTGGGCCAGGGCCTCTCCGTCGCCAACGGCATGGCGCTCGCCGGCCGTCTCGATAACAAGGACTACTGGGTCTACTGCGTCCTCGGCGACGGCGAGATCCAGGAGGGCCAGGTCTGGGAGGCTGCCATGAGCTCCGCCCATTACAAGCTCGACCACGTGATCGCCTTCGTCGACCACAACAAGCTCCAGATCGACGGCCCCAACGACAAGGTCATGACCGTCAACCCCGTCGACGAGAAGTTCGCCGCCTTCGGCTGGCATGTCCAGGTGATCGACGGCAACGACCTCGAGGCCATCTCCGCGGCCATCGATGCCGCTAAGGCCGAGGCCGGCCGCCCCTCCGTCATCGTGTGCGAGACGGTCAAGGGCAAGGGCGTCTCCTTCATGGAGGACCAGGTGGGCTGGCACGGCAAGGCGCCTAGCGCCGAGCAGGCCGAGCAGGCCATCGCCGAGCTCTCCGCCGAGTAAGACCCGCCAGACACCTTCGACTCTCAAAGGAGCATGTGATATGAATTCCGCAACCCGCGTTGCCTACGGCGAGGCCCTCGTCGAGCTCTCCAAGACCAACCCCGATGTCGTCGTCCTCGACGCCGACCTCGGCGCCGCCACCAACACCAACAAGTTCGCGGCCGCCTGCCCCGAGCGCTACTTCGACATGGGCATCTCCGAGGCCGACATGATGGCGACCGCCGCCGGCTTCGCAGCCGCCGGCAAGATCCCCTTCGCCTCCACCTTCGCCGTCTTCGCCGCCGGCCGCGCCTTCGACCAGGTGCGCAACTCCATCGCGTATCCCAAGCTGAACGTCAAGATCGGTGCCACGCATGCCGGCATCTCCGTGGGCGCCGACGGCGGCTCCCACCAGGCCGTCGAGGACATGGCGCTCATGCGCGCGCTCCCCAACATGACCGTGATCTGCCCCTCCGACGACGTTGAGGCCCGCGCCGCCACCTTCGCGGCCGTCGAATACGAGGGCCCCGTCTACCTGCGCTTCTCGCGCTATGCCACCAAGACGTTCCATGCCGACGACTACAGCTTCAAGATCGGCAAGGGCGAGATCCTGCGCGAGGGTACCGACGTGGCCATCATCGCGTGCGGCCTCATGGTCAACGAGGCGCTCACCGCCGCCGAGGAGCTTGCCGGCTATGGCGTCGAGGCACGCGTGGTCAACATGCCCACCATCAAGCCGCTCGACAACGACCTCGTGCTCGACTGCGCTCGTACCTGCGGCAAGATCGTCACCTGCGAGGAGGCGTCCATCATCGGCGGCCTGGGCTCCGCGGTGTGCGAGCTCACCTCCCGCATGTGCCCCGTGCCCGTGTCGCGTCTCGGCGTCAACGACACCTTCGGCAAGTCCGGCGACGTGCCCGGACTCTTCGAGGAGTACGGCCTCACCGCAGCACATATCGTCAAGAAGGTCAACAGCCTGCTCGCATAAACCCCGCAGACGTAATCGACAGCACCGCTTGTCGAAAACTGACTCGAAACCTATTGGAAATAGTTCGAGGGTTGTTACAGAATTCTAAAAGTTAATTCGCCCGGAGACAGGCTCCGGGCGGACGTCTTTCCTTATCGTTTCGAGGGAAAAGGGGATGTTATGAGCAAGACACTTTCTCGTAGGGACTTCCTTGCGGCGTCTGGTGCCCTTGCCGGTCTCGGTCTCTATGGCTGCGGCGGCGGTGGCGGCAGCACCGATGGCGGCGGCAGCACCGATGGCGGCAGCACCGATGGCGGTGCGGGCGTCGAGGGCTACGACCCCGATCTGGTCGCTGCTGCTCAGGCCGAGGGCGAGCTCGTCGTCATCGGCACCTGCGAGGAGCCCTACATTATCGCTGCGTGCGACAAGTACACCGAGCTGTTCGGCATCAAGACCAGCTGGCAGCGCCTGGGCGGCGGCGAGGTTCTCGCCAAGGCCCAGGAGGAGAACGGCAATCCTTCCGCCGACGTCTGGTTCGGCGGCGGCTGCACCTCCTATGTCCAGGCTGCGAACGACGGCCTGCTCATGAAGGTCTCTCCTGCGAACCTCTCGCACATCACCAACCCCAACTTCACCTCCACGGACGGCACCTGGGTCGGCATCTACACCGGCATCCTGGGCTTCCTCACCAACAACGAGGAGCTCGCTGCCCGCAACCTCGAGGGCCCGAAGGACTGGCCCGACCTGCTGAACCCCGACTACAAGGGCCTCATCTGGTCGTCCAACTACAACACCGCCTCCACGGCTGAGCTGATCCTCAACACGGTCATCCAGAAGTACGGCCATGACGAGGGCATCCAGTTCCTGGTCGACCTCGACAAGAACGTCGCCCAGTACACCAAGTCCGGCGGCGGCCCGTCCAAGTCCATCGGTATCGGCGAGTGCACCATCGGCATCAACTTCCTGCATGACGGCGTGTACCAGATCGTCGACAACGGCTACGACAACATCGGCCTCGTCGCCCCCAGCTCCGGTGCCTCCTACGAGGTCGGCGCCTCCGCCGGCTTCGAGGGCTGCGCTCACCCCAACGCGGCCAAGCTGTGGCTCGAGTACGTCCTCACCCCCGAGTGCGTCAACCAGGCCCAGGAGGTCGGCTCCTATCAGTTCCTGGTCATCGACAACGCCACCCAGCCGCAGATCGCCATCGACATGGGCGTCGATCCCAACAACGTGATGGACTTCGACTTCGCCGACATGATGGCCAACACCGCCCAGTACAAGGAAGACGTCATGGCGGCGCTCGGCGGCGGCGACGACCGCTTCAAGACCGAGTAACCATCTCGGATCGACAGCTTCGAACCCATCGCAGCTGATGTACGTGCGCGGGTGGATGGGCTTCCCATCCACCCGCTTCTTCGTATCTATCCATTGACGAGAGAGGAAGTTGCATGGCAACTGCACAAGGCGCGTCATTGGATCGCAAGAAACTGATGGCCGACCCCATCATGGTGTCCACCATCGTCGTTCTTGTCGTGTTCTTGACCCTCTTCATCATCTATCCGCTCGTGATTCTTCTGGTCGACAGCATCATCGGCCCGGATGGCCCCACGCTCGACATCATCAAGAACGTGCTCAGCAAGCCCGCCTTCAGGACGGCCATCTCGAACACGCTCATCATCGGCGCCATCACCGGCGTCCTCTCCACCCTGATCGGCCTGCTCTTCGCCTATGTCGAGGAGTACGTGCAGCTCAAGACCAAGTTCCTGGCCGGCCTCTTCAAGGTCGTCTCCATCCTGCCCGTCGTGTCGCCCCCGTTCGTGCTCTCGCTCTCGATGATCCTGCTCTTCGGGCGCTCGGGCATCATCTCCAAGACGCTGCTGGGCATCCAGGACTCCAACATCTACGGCATGCGCTCGATCATCATCATCCAGACGATGACGTTCTTCCCCGTCTGCTACATGATGCTGCGCGGCCTGCTCAAGAACATCGACCCGTCCCTCGAGGAAGCCGCCCGCGACATGGGCGCCAGCCGCTGGAAGGTCTTCACCAGCGTGACGTGGCCCCTACTGCTCCCGGGCCTCGGCAACGCGTTCCTCGTCACGGTCATGGAGTCCATCGCCGACTTCGCCAACCCCATGATGATCGGCGGCAACGTAGATACGCTCGCGACCTCGATCTACCTGCAGATCACGGGCAACTACGACAAGCAGGGCGCGGCCGCCATGGCCGTGGTCCTGCTCTCCATCACGTTCATCATGTTCTTCGTGCAGAAGTACATCCTCGAGGCCAAGGCAACCGCCACGCTCACCGGCAAGGCGAGCCGCCAGCGCATGCTCATCACCGACCGCTCGGTGCGCATCCCGCTGGTCATCCTCTGCGGCGCCGTCGCCATCTTCGTCATCGCAATGTACCTCTGCGTGCCCTACGGCTCCGTCATCAAGACCTGGGGACGCGACTACACCATCACCACCAAGTGGTATGAGAAGGTGTTCGTCAACTACCGCGGCGGCCAGGCCTTCACCGACTCGTTCCTCATGGCCCTCATCGCCAGCCCGCTCACGGCCCTGCTCTCGATGATCATCTCCTACCTGGTGGTCAAGAAGAAGTTCGCCCTCAAGGGTTACATCGAGTTCTCCTCCATGCTCGCCATGGCCGTGCCCGGCACCGTTCTGGGCGTCGGCTTCATCCGCGGCTACGCCAACGGCCTCTTCCGCACGGGCGCGCTCCAGTTCATCTACGGCACCACGGCCATCCTCATCATCGTCTTCATCGTGCGCTCGCTGCCCACGGGCACGCGCTCGGGCATCTCGGCGCTGCGCCAGATCGACAAGTCGATCGAGGAGTCCGCGTACGACATGGGCGCCAACAGCTTCGAGGTGTTCATGACCGTCACCCTGCCGCTCATCAAGGACTCGTTCCTCTCCGGCCTCGTGACGGCATTCGTGCGCTCCATCACGGCAATCTCGGCGGTCATCCTCGTCGTCACGCCTGCGACGCTGCTCATCACGGTCCAGATCAACGAGTATGCCAACCGCGGCGAGTACGCGGTGGCCTGCGCGTTCTCGACCATCCTGATTCTTATCACCTACGCTGCGGTGCTTGGCATGAACATCTTCATCAAGTACTTCGGTACCAGCAAAGCCCAAGAGGAGGACTAAACGATGGCTAAAGAGAAAAAGGGCGTGAAGATCGAGCACGTCTCCAAGATCTACCAGGATCCCAAGACGGGCAAGGACTTCTACGCCGTGCACGACGCCAACATCGACATCGCCCCGGGCGAGTTCGTGTGCCTGCTGGGCCCCTCCGGCTGCGGCAAGACCACGATCCTGCGCATGATCGCCGGCTTCGAGAGCCCGGACGAGGGCGAGATCTACCTGGGCGGCGAGCCCATCAACGACCTTACCCCCAACAAGCGCGACACCGCCATGGTGTTCCAGAGCTACGCCCTGCTGCCGCACTACAACATCTTCGACAACGTGGCGTACGGCCTGAAGCTGCGCAAGATGGACGAGAAGACCATCAAGGAGAAGGTCACCCGCATCCTCGGGCTCGTGGGCCTCGAGGGCATGGAGAACCGCATGACCAACCAGCTCTCCGGCGGCCAGCAGCAGCGCGTCGCGCTTGCCCGCGCGCTGGTCATCGAGCCGGGCGTGCTGCTCTTCGACGAGCCGCTCTCCAACCTCGACGCCAAGCTCCGCGTTGACATGCGTAACGAGATCCGCCGCATCCAGCAGGATGCCGGCATCACCGCCGTCTACGTCACGCACGACCAGTCCGAGGCCATGGCCATCTCCGACAAGATCATCATCATGAAGAAGGGCGTCGTCGATCAGATCGGCACCCCGCATGAGATCTACTACCAGCCCAAGGACGAGTTCGTGGCCGACTTCATCGGCGAGTCCAACTTCCTGCATGGCACCGTGAAGGCTGACGGAATTGCCGATATCGAGGGGCACGATGTTCCCGTGGCAGCTGCTGACGAGCTTACCGTGGGCGATAGCTGCACGCTGGTCCTGCGTCCCGAGTCGGCCATGCTCGCCGACAAGGGCGTGCTCCGTTGCACCGTCTCGCTTTCCCGCTTCATGGGCAACTACCAGAACTACCAGGTCATGGTGGGCGATACGCTCGTCAAGATCACCGACTTCAACCCCAAGAACCACAAGATCTACGAGGTTGGCGACCAGGCGTTCGTGGACTTCAAGCCCGAGGACGTGCACGTCCTTTCCGGCGAGGGCGGATTTACCGTCGAGAACATCTAGCACGGACGCCATCTATGGCTGCAAAGGGCCTCTGGAGCGATCCAGGGGCCCTTTTCCGTGCGTCGAGCACCTTCTTACGCGGGGCGCCTGCAGGCTGCTCTCAAGCTGGCTTTGATTATCTGGACACTTTTCCCGCAGTTTTGTCCTGTTTAGCAAGGTTTGCTTTTGAGGCAAAAAGCTGACTTTGGTTTTCTGGACAGAAAAATTGATTTTCGTGTCCAGAAAACCAAAACTCGGTTGATTCAGCGCGTTTGCCGGAGGGTTTGCAGGGGCGATTCGCCCCCAATGACGCAAAAAAGCCCGCCCCGGGGGAGGGGCGGGCCGGCAAAACGTTCTGCAAGGTGCGGTTAGGCGATGATGGCGCGGGCGCGGATGACCTCGGGGATGGCCTCGAGCTGGGCGATGGTCGCATCGGTGAGCTCGCCGGTGACCTCGACCAGCGTGTAGGCGAACTTATCGCGGCTCTTGTTGGCCATGTTTTCGATGTTGAGGTCGGCCTCGGAGAGAATCGCCGTGATCTTGCCGATCACGTTGGGCACGTTGGCGTGGATGACGCTGATGCGGCCGTCGGCGCTGAGCGGGCCCAGATCGACGGTGCCGAAGTTGACCGAGTTGACGATGTTGCCGTTCTCGAGGAAGTCGATGAGCTCGTTGGCGGCCATCACGGCGCAATTGTCCTCGGACTCGCGCGTGGAGGCGCCGAGGTGCGAGATCACGATGGCGTTGGGCATCTGCGTGGAGATGGAGTTGGCGAAGTCGGTGACGTAGCGGCGCACCTTGCCCGACTGCAGCGCTGCGGAGAGCGCGATCTCGTCGACAAGCGCGTCGCGGGCGAAGTTGAGGATGATGACGCCGTCCTTGCATGCGGCGATCTCGTCGGCGCCGATCATGCCCTTGGTGTCCTTGACCACGGGCACGTGCAGGGTGATGTAGTCGGCCTTCTCGAGGATCTCGGAGAGCTTGTTCACGTGATGGACGTGGCGGTCGAGGCTCCAGGCGGCGTTGACCGAGAGGTACGGGTCGTAGCCGAGCACCGTCATGCCCAGCTGGCGGCAGGTGTTGGCCACCTGGGCGCCGATGGCGCCGAGGCCGATGACGCCGATAGTCTTGCCGGCGAGCTCGGTGCCTGCGAAGTTCTTCTTGACCTTCTCGACGGTCTTGGCGATGTCGGGATCGTCGGAGTGGGTGCGCACCCACTCGATGGAGCCCACGATGTCGCGCGAGGCGAGCAGCAGGCCCGCGACTGTGATCTCCTTCACGGCGTTGGCGTTGGCGCCGGGGGTGTTGAAGACCACGATGCCCATCTCGGCGCACTTCTCGATGGGGATGTTGTTGACGCCGGCGCCGGCACGCGCGATGGCGAGCAGGGTCTTGGGCATCTCGACCTCGTGGAGGTTGGCGCTGCGCACCATGACGGCATCGGCATCGATGGCATCGTCCACGAACCCGTAGTTCTCACCGAAACGGTCGGTGCCGACCTTGGCGATGTTGTTGACGCAATGGATGTTGAACATGCTGGTCTCCTTGCTGCTAAGCCTGGTGCTTGGCCTCGAAATCCTTCATGAACGCGACGAGCGCCTCGACGCCCTCGACGGGCATGGCGTTGTAGATGGACGCGCGCATGCCGCCCACGGAGCGGTGGCCCTTGAGGTTGACCAGGCCCGCGGCCGCGGCGGCCTTCACGAACTCGGCGTCGAGGTCCTTATCGCCCGTGACGAACGGCACGTTCATGAGCGAGCGGTCGCAGGCGCGCACGGTGCCCTTGAAGAGCGCGGACTCGTCGAGGAAGTCGTAGAGGATCTTGGCCTTGGCCTCGTTGTACTCCTTCATGGCCGCGAGGCCGCCCTTGGCGGCGAGCCACTTGAAGACCTTGCCGCACACGTAGATGGCCCAGCAGTTGGGCGTGTTGTAGAGCGAGCCGGCGTCGGCCTGCGTCTTCCAGTTGAGCATGGTGGGGCAGCCGTCGATGTCACCCTCGGGGATAAGGTCCTCGCGGATGACCGAGATCACGAGGCCGGCGGGGCCCACGTTCTTCTGCACGCCGCCGTAGATGACGCCGTACCGCTCGACATCGTGCGGCTGCGAGAGGAACATCGAGC
>CAMNAH010000034.1 GCA_946530775.1 uncultured Coriobacteriales bacterium | reverse complement strand
GGGGTGACGGCGAAGCCCTCGTAGCGGCCCTCGGCAACGCCGCGGTGGCCGTTGATGTCGTAGCCCTTGTACTTGGTCTCGAGGATCTCGGCGAACTTCTTCATCTGGCTCTTCATCTTGAGCAGGCGCGGGATCTTGAGGGGGTTCTTCTTGGGCTCGAACGGCTCGATGACCTTGCCCTGGGCGTTCTTGTAGTTGCGGTTGAGCTTGGGACCGTCGTGGGTGATGCCGCAGAACTCCTCGACGTCGTGCACGGCGTAGTAGGAGGGCACGCCCATGATGGCGCCCATCTCGTAACGGCGGCCGTTGTATGTGGGCGACCAGCACTTGCCGCCTACGCGGTCGAGGCGCTCGAGAATGGTGTAGTTCTCATACCCCTTCTTCTCGAGATACATGCCTGCGGAAAGACCCGCGGGGCCGCCGCCGATGATGCAGATCTTCACGTTCTTTTCCATTCTTATCCTCCCGATGATTAGATAGAAAAGGTCCTGCACGTGAATATTATGATGATATGGATGGCACAAAACGGCGAGATTTGGGGTGCACGATGCGGTTCTCTGGGTTCAGTGAGCTTCTCGAGGTCATGTCCGTCGAGCGCGGCGATGCCATCGCCTTTGTGCATGGGGACGACTGCACGGCTGTGAGCTGGGCGGAGTTCGCCCACATGGTGGAGACGCGCGCCGCGGAGCTTGCCGGAGAGCACACCGCGTGCAAGGCCGTGGTGTGCGACGGATCGCTTGCGTGCGTGGTCGAGATCTTCGCAGCCAATCGTGCCGGCAGCGCCGTCGCGCTGCTCGACGCGAGCGTATCGGACGAGCTGCTGCCCACGCTGCTTGCCGCCGTGGGCGTCGACAACGGGGGTGGCTCTCCTTGCAATCAGGGCCACGAACCCGGCGACATCCTCTTCTTCACGAGCGGTACCACCTCGCGGAGCAAGGCCGTCGTGCTCACCGACGCGAGCCTCATGGCGAGCGCTTGGAACGGCTCGGCGATCCTTCCCCTCACGCCCGACGACCGCCTCCTCTGCATGCTGCCGCTCTCCCACGTGTTCGGCTTCGTGTGCGGTCTGCTCTGGGGCCTCTCGTGCGGAGCCACCGTGGCGCTGGGCCGCGGGCCGCGCCACTATGTGGACGATTGCCTGCACTTCAAGCCCACGGCCGTCTCGCTCGTGCCGATGCTCCTCGACTTCCTGCTTGCGCACAAGCTCACGAATCCCGAGCTCAAGCTCATGCTCGTGGGGGCAGGGGAGTGCTCTGGGGAGCGTCTTGCGCAGGTGCGCGCGTTGGGAATTCGGGCCGCCTTCGGCTACGGCCTCACCGAGACCAGCTCCGGCGTGGCCCTCGCGGTTGGCGACGACCTCACCGCCATGACCGTCTGCCCCGATGACGCCATCGAGATCGCCGAGGATGGCGAGATCCTCGTAAGCGCGCCCACCTGCATGATGAAGGGCTACTACGGCAGGCCGGAGGAGACCGCCGAGGTGCTCGTCGACGGCATGCTCCGCACCGGCGACCTGGGATTTCTCGATGACGAGGGTCGCCTCCACGTGACCGGGCGCAAGAAGGATATCCTCGTGCTGCCGAGCGGGACCAAGATCTTCCTGCCCGAATACGAGGCTGCCATCCGTGATACACTCGGCTGCGACGAGCTCGTCGTGGCGCTCGCCGGCGGCAAACCCGTGCTGGTGTGCGCGCAAGAGCTGGGCGGCCGCGACGAGGTGCTCGCACGTCTCGCGCCCCTCATGGCGCAGCAGCCGCGCGCGCATCAGCTCGTCGACGTGCGTGTGCTCGGCCACGAGCTGCCGCGCACGGCCACAGGCAAGGTCAAACGCTGGGAGATCCAGAAGGAGATAGACGCATGATGACACGCGAAGAGGTTCTGGCGGCGGCGAAGCGCATCATCGCCGACAACGCACCCGATGCCTTCGGAGCCGTTATCGACGAGGACACCGTGCTCAACGTGGAGGGCAACATGGACTCCATGGGCTTCATCCTCGTGCTCACCAAGCTCGAGGGCGAGACGGGCGCGCGCATTCCCGACAAGGAATGGGACAAGCTGCGCACCCTGGGCGACCTCGTGGATGCCGTCATGAAGTACCTGCCCGCGGAGGCCTAAGGTGGCCGACGCCGTCTGGTCGCGCGAAGTAGAGCTGCGCTCGAAGGACGTGAACCTGTTCAAGCGGCTGCGCGCATCGCGGCTGTTCGAGCTGCTGCAGGAGGCTTCGATCGCGCATACCGAGGAGCTGGGCTGGCCACGTGAGACCACGCTTGACCGCGGATACCTGTGGATGATCGCCATGCAGCGCATCGAGATCGCGCGCATGCCGGAATATGGCGAGAAGGTCATGCTGCGCTCGTGGCCGGGACCCATGATGCATGTGCTCTTTCCGCGCCAGTACCGCATCGACGACGAGGACGGCAACGCCCTTATCCGCGGCAGCGCCATCTGGACGCTCGTCGACATGCGCACGCGCGCGATGGCGAGCCCCGACGATCACGGTGTGGCGATCGAGGGCGTGACCACGGGAGATGAGCTCGCGCTGCCCGGCACCCTGCGTGCCGAAGAGTGCGACCACGAGGCGCAGTTCACGGTGCCCTTCAGCTACTGCGACCTCAACGGCCACATGAACAACACCCGCTACCTCGATGTGGCGGAGGATCATCTCGCGGGACCTGCGGCAGGCCGCGAGCTCGCCGCGATCTCGGTGCAGTACACGGCCGAGGTGCGCTTTGGCGACACTGTCGATCTGCGGTGGCGCGAGGATGATGAAAGCGCGTATCTCGAGGGCGCGCGCGATGGCAAACGTTGCTTCGCGCTGCGCTTTGAGTACCGATAGGGCTAGGCGAGCACCTCGATCGCTGCGGCGAGTCCCGCCGCAAGCTGTGCGGTTGAGAGCACGTCTCCCGCAGGCACGTGGATGAAGCCGGCGGGAATGCCCGTATCGCGCAGATGCTCCACCACCGCATACATCGTGTCGTTGCACACATAGGTTCCTGCGGAATACGACACCTCCGCGGGGATGCCCGCGGCGTTGATCGCCTGCGCCATGGCACGTACGGGCAGCGTGGAGAAGAGCGCGTTCTCGCCGCCCGAGAGTACGGGCTCGTCCTGCGGCGCGGCGCCCGCATTGTCGGGGATGCGCGCGAAGCGCAGGTTGAGGGCGACCATCTCGGGCGTGATGGCGGTGCGTCCGCCCGCCTCGCCCACGCAGATCACGGCATCGGGGGAGAGCTCGTCGATTGCGGCGATGGCCTGCTCGCCGGCCGTGCCGAAGACCACGGGCAGGCAGCGCTTGCACAGCTCGAACCCGGCGACCGTATCGGGCAGCGCCGCCACGGCCTCCTGCGAGGCGTTGCGCCCGCTGCCGCCGAACGGCTCGAAGCAGGTGATGAGCAGGCGCTTCACAGCAGGCCCTACAGCACGAGGATGCCCAGGTGCTCGAGCAGCACCTTGGTGCCGATGAGGATGAGGATCACGCCGCCCGCGATGGTGGAGGGCTTTCGGTGCTTATCGCCGAAGCGATTGCCAATCACCACGCCCGCGAAGCTCAAGGCGAAGGTGATCACGCCGATGAGCGACACGGCGGGCACGATGCGAATGTTGAGCGAGGCGAGCGCGATGCCCGAGGTCAGGGCATCGATGGAGGTCGCGATCGCCAGTATGACGAGCTCGCCCATCGGCACGCGGTCCACCGATCCGCGCTCGATCTGCTCGTCGTCGGTGAGCGCCTCGTGGATCATGTTGCCGCCGATGAAGCCGAGCAGGATGAAGGCGATCCAATGGTCCACGGGCTCGATGAGCCAGAGGAACTGCGTGCCCAGCGCCCAGCCTATAAGCGGCATGCCCGCCTGGAAAACCCCGAAGGCCAGCGCGATCTCGAGCGCCGTGGTCCAGTTGATGCGCGCCATGCCGAGGCCCTTGCACACGGCCACCGAGAATGCGTCGAGCGAGAGCCCGACGGCCAGCAAAATGAGTTCGATCAGTCCCACGTCGTGTTACTCCAAGGTCTCCGCGCACTGCGCGAGCAGGTCGATGATGGGCAGGTGCTGCGGGCAGGCGCCCTCGCACTGACCGCATGCGATGCAGTCGGATGCGCGGCTGCCCTCGGCGGTCGCCGCGGCGTACATCTCGCGCGCATGCTCGGTCTGGCCGTTGCCCAGATGCTCGTTCATCGCCGAGAAGATGTCGGGAATCGCGATCTGCTGCGGGCAGCCTGCCGTGCAGTAGCGGCACGACGTGCACTGGATGATGCCCGACTTGCCGAGCGCGATCTGCGCCTGGCGGATGACCTCGCGCTCCTCGGCGTCGAGGGGCTTGAAGTCGCGCATGAACGAGAGGTTGTCGGCCATCTGCTCGATGTTCGACATGCCCGAGAGCACGGCCATCACGCCGGGCAGCGACGCCACGAAGCGGATCGCCCACGACGCGGGGGAGGCGTCAGGGTTCGCGGCCTTCAGGAGGCGCGCCACGTCCTTGGGCGGGTTCGCGAGCTTGCCGCCCTTGACCGGCTCCATGACCACGATGTCCTTGCCGTGCGCGCGGGCGACCTCGTAGTTTGCACGCGATGTCACGCTGGGGTTCTCCCAGTCGGCATAGTTGATCTGCAGCTGCACGAACTCAGCGTCGGGGTGCTTGGTGAGCAGCTCGTCCAAAAGCTCGGGGCCGTCGTGGTACGAGAAGCCCCAATGACGGATGGTGCCCTCGCGCTTGAGCTGTGCGGCATAGTCCCACAGCCCCATGCGGTCGTACTTGCCGATGTTGCTCGCCATGATGGTGTGCAGCAGGTAGTAGTCGATATAGCCGGCCTGCGTGCGCTTGAGGCTGGTCTGGATCTGCTTCTTCGCCATGCTCGCCGTGGGCGCCGCGGGCCCATAGAGCTTCGTGGCCAGCGTGTACGACTCGCGCGGATGGCGGCTCGTGAGCGCCTTGCGCACGGCGTCCTCCGAGCCCGGATAGACGAGCGCCGTGTCGAAATAGGTGAAGCCCGCATCGAGGAACATGTCGACCATGGTGCAGGTCTGCTCGATGTCGATGCCGATTCCCTTGCGCGGCAGGCGCATGAGTCCAAAGCCCAGCTGAGACATGGCAACCCCCCTTTTGCCGTGTTTTCGTTCGTTCGATTGTAGCGCGTGGATGTTACCGGATAAACAACGGCCGCCCGAAGGCGGCCGCTGCGATGCAAGGCTGTGCTCGATCCTACGCGCGCTTCTTGCGGAACGGCAGGAAGAACGCACCGATAAGCAGAAACGCCAGCACGGCGATGATGGCGATGTAGACGTACCACTGCCAGATCTCGGTGAGGGCGAGGTTGATGGGCGTGCGGAAGGTGAAGAAGAAGTTGGGCGTGTTCTCCACCGAGAGCAGCGTGGTGCCGTTGTAGGTGGGATAGGCGAACGCCGAGTTGAGGTAGAGCGAGATGAACCCGAAGGCGTAGAAGATGGCGAGCGTGGGCCAGAGGTCCTTGAACGTGAGGTTCACCTCGCCGCTGCGCGCGATGTAGATGCCCAGGATGATGAGCATGGAGTGGTAGATGAAGAACTGGTAGGCGATGGGGTGCGTGAACGCCTGCGCGGGCGTGATGCCGTTGGTGAAGATTGAGGGCAGCAGCAGCGCGAAGAACGCGCCGATGATGCAGGTGGGATACATGAACGCGAGGATGGCCCTGCGGTTGCGCTTGCTCTCGGCGAAGCGCACGTAGAAGATCAGGAAGATCTGGATGGAGCACAGGTGGAAGGGCAGGTGGCGCCACTCCATGAACATGTGCATGGCCGTGCCGTCGGCCGAGGGCACCATCTGGATATTGGCGAAGATCTTGATGATCTCGGAGATGACGGCCAGTATGCAGGCCACGTTGAGGAGCTTCTCGAGCGGGAGGTGCTTCGAGAGCATCCATCGCGAGACGAAGAAGATGCCGGCAATGCTGATGGCAAGCCAGATAAGGTGCGGAATGCTGAACATGGGGCCTCCTCGGTCGAGTGCGGTCTTAGATAATGATATGCGTGCGTGCGGACGTTCAGCTCATTAATTGTCCGAAAAGCACCGCTGCCCTGCCCCGAAGGAGCGTACGGCATGTTAAGCGGGTATCATGGTCTCACCGAACGGAGGGGGCCGGAATGAGCAATCTTGCGACCTACGTCGACCGCTTCTTCGACGAGCTCGAGCTCGCCGAGGATATCGAGGGCGGTCACAGCTACAAGGCGTATCTGCGCACCGCCATGGCGGCGTTTCTCGCGCACGAGGGCCAGGACAGCGCCTTCGAGGTCTACCGCATGTTCTTCGACAGCTACCACATAGCCGTTGAGGGGCGCAGCAACCCCTTCATTGACCTTGTGGACCTGCTGCGCGCCTACGAGGAGACGGCGGCGACGCTCGTCGACCGTCAGCGCGACCACTTCGTGCACGCGGTGAACGTGTTCGCGACCGGCCTTGCCATCTGGGCCGAGAATCCGCACCTGCGCGCTGCCTTCGCGGCCGCGGTGCCCGAGCGGGGCTACGTGGGCGCGTACACTACTGCCAACGAGGAGTTCTTCTTCCGCTGGGGCATCGCATCGCTCTTCCACGATGTGGGGTATCCCGTGGAGATCGTCGGCCACCAGATCAACCGCTTCGTGCGCATCATCGCCGATATGGACGGAGCGGATGCGAAGGTCAACGCGCGCATTACTTTCGATAACTTCTCCGAGCTCAACCATATCGCTGAGATCGTGCCCGCCGAGCAGCTCGGCGCAGCGTACCGCGCTGCCTATCCGGACGCGGAGGGACTCGACCTTGCCGCCCCGCTCGACCTGCTCGCCCACAGCATCCACCGCTCCTTTGGTTGCGAGACCGCCGCGGTGAAGGCGGCGCTCGACAGCTTTGTGGACACGATGGCGCGCACGGGCTTCATCGACCACGGCTACTACAGCGCGCTCATCGTGCTCAAATGGTACGGCTTCGCCCTGCAGCAGGCGGGCGATGCCGTCGAGAAGCTCTACTGGCCCGTGCTCGATGCAGCCCAGGCGATCTTCTTGCACAACTGGTATCGCAACGGCCTTCAGAAGGAGCCCTTCTCGTTGGGACCCATGCATGTGGGCGACAATCCCCTCGCGTACCTGCTGATCCTCTGCGATGAGCTGCAGGAGTGGAACCGCGATGCACACGGCATCATCACGCGCACCGCGACGCTCGCCGATACCGTGCATCTCTCGCTGGGGGAGGACTATCTGGCTGCGACCTTCGTCACCAAGTCCGGGCATCTGCCCGAGGATTTCTGCGAGAAGAAGGAATCGCTGCTCGCCGGCGTGCTTGCGCTCGGCGATCTCTTCGGCGCGGGCGTGGACATAGACGCGGAGTCGCTCGACAGCTTCCACAGCTTGAAGCCGCGCCTGGAGTCGCTCTCAACAAGGCCACTGCTCAAGGACATCGAGCTGCTCGCCATCGCCATCCATGCGCGCTACAACGAGGAGCAGATCGCACGCAACCCCGACCAGCCGCTGCGCTATCCGCGCTTCTCCGACCTGCCCGACGACCTCAAGTACTCCAACATGCGCCAGGCTCAGGGCATCTACGACAAGCTCAAGCTGGCCGGCTACACCATGCGCCTCAAGGGGGCGCCCGGAGCTGTGACCGAGTTCTCGCCCGAGGTGGTGGAGGCCATGGCGCGCTACGAGCACGACGAGTGGATGCGCGAGCGCATCGCGCTGGGGTGGACCCTGGGCGAGCGCAACCCCGAGCTCAAGACCTCGCCGTACCTCGTGCCCTATGACGAGCTGACCGAGGACATCAAGGAGCTCGATCGCGATGCCGCGCGCAACATCCCCGTCCTCGCCGACCGAATTGGGATGGCTGTCTATGAGCTCTGATTGGCCTTACAAGCTGCTGCCCGACGACGCCTACGCCGACGAGGTGATCGTGCGTCTCGAGGATGCCTACCATGTTGCAAACAGCGCGAGCGTGGCGGCGCAGCGCACCTACCGGCGCATTCTCGCGTCGTTGGCTGCGGCGAGCACTGCCGTCGCGTTCACGTTTCTCTTCTACGATGCCTACGGGCTGGTGACGGGGCTTCTGCTCTGCGGTGCGGCGCTCGGCGCGGAGGTGGTGTTCTCGCGGCGGGCCAAGCGGCTCGACTGCCATCGCACCTTCATCGAGCAGCGCGTGCTTGCCGAGGTGCTGCGCGTGCAGATCAACCTGCGCTATGCGGGAAGCGACCTGCATGTGGCCGATCTGCTCACCTGGACGCAGCTCGAGGACACGGGCTGGGTGCGCGACCGCGTGGAGGAGCTCATGGCGGGGGCGGCCGCGCCCGTCGAGCAGCACGATATCCGCGCCTGCTGGGTCGAGGACCAGCGCAGCTACCACGAGAAGGCCATCGCGCGCACCAGCCGCGACGTGGTGCGTTCCGAGCGCGTCGTGCGCATCGCCATGTGGGCGAGCGCTGCGCTCTATGTGGGGCTTATCGCCTTCGAGATCGCGGCGGGCTGGCGCGCGGATGCGGAGATGTGGCGTACGGCGCTCAAGTTCCTGCTGGGAGGAGCCTCGGCGGCGACGGTCTTCATCGCCAACTACTACGACAAGATCTCGCTCGCGCGCGTCCACGACGATCACGTCAAGATGGAGCGGTTCTTCTCCCGCGCGCTCGCCGAGCTCGAGGCGAAGGGGCAGACGCCCGAGGTTCTCGAGCGCATCGCCCGCGAGGAGCTCATCGAGAACGGCAACTGGTACTC
>CAMNAH010000033.1 GCA_946530775.1 uncultured Coriobacteriales bacterium | reverse complement strand
CGAGGAGGGCGAGGACGCCCTCACGCGCGGCGAGCTCCAGCTCGAGGCCGCGATCCAGCAGCTCGAGACCGGCCAGGCCACCTACGACGAGACCGCCGCCACGGGCGAGACGATGCTCTCGGCCATGGAATCGTCGCTCAACCAGCTCCAGCTCGCCTACGACGCCGCGAACTCCGAGCTCACGCTCGCCCAGCAGCGCGTCGAGACCCTCTCCAGCGAGGTGGCCGCCTACAAGCAGGCTACGTCCGAGCTGCAGAAGGCGTACGACGATGCCGTCGCGGCCACGGATGCGCTCGATCAGGAATACGCGGAGAGCTGGGAGCAGTACGACGAGGAGACCGGCGAGCAGATCCCGGGCATGACCGACGAGGAGTACCAGACCCGCGCTGCCGCGATCGAATCCGAGCTCAACCTCGCGATCTCGATGTTCAACCTGGAGGTCGGCACCAGCTGCCCGACCATCGTCAAGTACTACCCCGATGCCGCCAACGTCCCCGCCGTCGTATTCGCGGAGGGAGCGTGGCAGGCGAACATGACCGACCACCTGTCCCGTATGAGCGTCATCTCCATCGGCGCTGACACCCTGCTGTCCGATGCAAGCGGCGAGGTCAGCAGGCTCCAGTCAAAGGTGAGCGGGCTCGACTCGCAGCTCTCAAGCGGATGGTCGCAGTACTACGCCGCACGCGACCGCTTCTACGGCTCGCTGGCGAGCGCTGCAGCAAAGCTCGAGGACGGCCGCCAGCAGGTCTCGGATGGCCGCACCACCCTCGATGACTCGCGCGAGCAGCTCGAGGAGGGCAAGCAGCTTATCGACGAGAAGAGCGCCGAGCTCGATGAGGGCAGGGCCCAGTACGAGGCCGCCAAGGCGCAGGTCGATGCCATGGTCTCGATGAACTGGATCGTCAACGACCGCTTCTCCTCGGGCGGCGCCATCATGCTCGACAACGTCCTCACGCTCACCAACAACCTGCGCGTGGCCATGGCCTCGCTGTTCGTCATCGTCGGTCTGCTCGTGTGCTATTCCGCGGTTTCCCGCATCGTGCACGATCAGGTGACCCAGATCGGGGCCAAGAAAGCCCTCGGCTTCAAGAGCGGCGAGATCACCGTGAGCTACCTCGCCTACACGGCGCTCGCCGTGCTCGCGGGCGTCCTTATCGGCCAGCTCATCTCCATCTTCGTGGTGCAGGGCATCCTCTACGGCAAGCTCCAAGCCAACTTCGACGTGCCCCAAGTGACCGCGAGCCTCATGCCCATGGACATGCTGTTCATCGCCGGGGTCGAGATGGCGCTCCTGCTGCTGTGCACGTGGTTCGCGTGCCACTCCGTCCTCAAGCGCAGCTCGCTCGAGCTGCTCGCCGGAGAGCAGAAGGCCAACGGCCGCACGCGCTTCTACGAGCGCTGGGGCATCTGGCGCAAGCTCCCGCTGCTCACGCAGACCGTCATCAACAACTGCGTGAACGATCCGCGGCGCGTGTTCGGCACCATCATCGGCGTGGCGGGCTGCACCGCTCTTGTGGTGACGGCATCGATGCTCAAGAACAACATCAACCGCAGCATCGAGGACCACTACAGCCAGGTGTACGAGTTCAACGCCACGGTCAACTTCAACAGCGAGGTCGACGGCGCCCTCGAGGGCATAGAGCAGGTGCTCGATCAGAAGGGCTGCACGTATGCCCCCGTCCTGAAGTCCACCTACCTCATCGAGGGAAGCGATTCCTTCGCCTACGAGTTCGTCTACGTTCCCACCGACGAGGAGCAGTTCTCCGAGCTCTTCAACCTCAGGGTCGTCCCGAGCGAGGGCAACGCGCCCACCCAGGGCGTGTGGCTCTCGAGGTCGCATGCCGACCACCGCGGCCTCAAGGTGGGCGACACCATTGCCCTCGGAACGGTTACCGGCGAGCGCTACGTCTTCACCATCGCGGGCTTCTTCGATTTCTACGTGCCGTTCAACACCATGGTCATGAGCCCCGACTACTACAAGCAGGTCTTCGAGCGTGACGAGGTGGTGCCCAACTCGCTGATCGTGAGCACGGGCGGCAGCAGCGTCGACGACGTGCGCACCGCGCTCGCCGGCGTCGAGGGCTTCAAGTCCGTCACCGACGAGAAGGAAGCGTCGGCGTCGATGATCAACCTCTTCTCCAGCATCACGAACACGGTCGTCCTCATCTACGTGGCGCTTTCCGCGCTCATGGCCATCATCGTGCTGCTGAACCTCGATGTGATGTTCATCGACGAGAAGAAGCGCGAGCTCATCGTGCTCATGATCAACGGCTTCTCCGTCAAGGACGCCAAGGCGTATATCTACCGCGACGCGATTGTCATGACCATCCTCGGCATCCTTGCGGGCCTCGTGCTCGGCACCGTCGTGGGCGCCTACACGGTGGGCGCGGTCGAATGGCAGAGCTGCTCGTTCATCAAGGATCCCGACCTTATCGCGTGCCTGCTGGGCGCCGGCCTCTCGGCCGTGTTCGCAGCGATCATGATGATCGTCGCGCTGCGCCGCATCCCGCGGTTCTCGCTCACGGATATCGCGAAGTTCTAGGATTCACAGAAAGAAGCGATCCTTTTCTGAAAAAGGGCGGGGACTGGAGAGGGTCCCCGCCCTTGTTATGTGGAGCTGTGCCGCCACCGCCCCATATGCCGCTATACTTTAGCTATCTACGCGAATACGAGGAGGAGCTATGGCAGAGACACCGCTGGTCGGCATCATCATGGGCTCGAAATCCGATATGCCCGCCATGGAGGCGTGCACCGAGCAGCTCGACGCGTTCGGCGTTCCCTACGAGCTGGTCATCGCATCGGCGCACCGTGCACCCGCCAAGGTGCACGAATGGGCGTCGACCGCCGCAGACCGCGGCATCAAGGTCATCATCGCGGCAGCCGGCAAGGCCGCGCATCTCGGCGGCGTCGTCGCCGCGTTCACGCCGCTGCCGGTGGTGGGCGTTCCCATGAAGACCTCCGACCTCGGCGGCATGGACTCGCTCCTCTCGATGGTCCAGATGCCCTCGGGCGTGCCCGTGGCATGCGTCGCCATCGGCGGGGCAAAGAACGCGGCCATCTACGCCACCCAGATCCTGGGCGCGACGATGCCCGAGTATCGCGAGAAGATTGTCTCGATGAAGGAAGAGATGGCACGCGCATAGGCGGCACGCACCACAAACGCAGCCGAAAGGGCGATCATGAGCAGGCACTTCAAAGACGTACCCTATATCGAAGATGGCGATGACGGCCTCGATGCCGTCGATTCGCCCGTTACTCCCGCGGCACGCGCGGCGGCTGCCGACGAGCATGGTTCGCCGCGCTTCACCCGCCCCGCAGGCGGCTCCTTCTCCAACGGCGACACCACGGGATTCGTCGCCGTGGTGGGCGAGCCCGACCCCAGGAGCAGCCGCAAGAAGTACAAGCGCAACACCAAGAAGAGCGCGCATTTTGCCGAGACCGATCCCTACGATATCCGCGGCTACCGCGGCAAGGGCAGGGGGAGGAAGGCTGCGCGCACCATCTCGTCGCTGCTGTTCGTGGTGGGCGTCATCTTGCTGCTCGTCGCAGGCGGCATGTGGCTCAAGGCCCAGTGGGCGTACCACCAGCAGGACGTCGAGGTGCAGAGGAAGCAGTCCTACGTGACCGTCTCGGACGATGCCAGCACGGCGCCCGTCGTGAACTGGGGCAAGCTCCGCGCCGACAACCCGGACATCGTGGGCTGGGTCCAGATCCCCGGCACGCCGGTCAACTTCCCCGTGTACCAGGGCGCCGACAACGACGAGTACCTGCACACCAGCGCCGAGGGCGAGTACGCGCTCGGCGGCGAGATCTTCCTCGACTTCGAGAACACCGCCCCGGGCATGGTCGACAACCAGAGCATCATCTACGGGCACCACCTGCGCAACGGCGCTATGTTCAAGGCCGTAGCCGACATGGACAACCAGGCGTTCTTCGACAGCATCCAGACGGTGTGGTACTGCACCGAGCAGGGCGACTACGAGCTCGTGCCGCTCATGTGCTACTACGCCGACCCCTACGATACCAGCGTGCGCCGCCTCACCTTCGACAGCGTCGAGGACTTCCGCAACTACCTCGGCGAGATCTTCAACAAGTCGGTCACCTACCGCGCCGACGCCGACCAGGTCATCAGCAACTGCAACCATGTGTTCTCGCTGGTCACCTGCAACTACCTCGACGAGATGGGCGGCGATGGCCGTACCATCGTCATCTGCATTCCCAAGAACGAACTGCCCGCACCGGAATCCACCGAATAGCACAGAACGAAGAGGAGAGGCCCATGGCCGAAAACAGCACCCCCAAGCACGTCACCTACGAGGATGCCGGCGTCGACACCGCCGAGGGCGCGCGTGCCGTCGATGCCATCAAGGCTGCCGTCGCGAGCACCAACCGTCCCGAGGTCATCGGTGGCCTCGGCGGCTTCGGGTCGTGCTTCTCGGCTGCCGCGCTCAAGGACATGGAGGACCCGGTGCTGGTATCCGGCACCGACGGCGTGGGCACCAAGCTCGCCATCGCGCAGCTGCTGAACCGTCACGACACCGTGGGCCAGGACCTCGTGGCCATGTGCGTCGACGACGTTGTGGTGATCGGCGCCGAGCCGCTCTTCTTCCTCGATTACGTGGCCATCGGCAAGCTCAAGGCCGAGAGCATCGCGCCCATCGTGGGCGGCATCGCCGAGGGCTGCCGCAAGAGCGGCTGCGCGCTGGTGGGCGGCGAGATGGCCGAGCACCCCGGCGTCATGGCCGAAGACGACTATGACCTCGCCGGCTTTGTGGTGGGCGTGGCCGACCGTCCCAAGATGATCGGTCCCGAGCTTGTGCGCGAGGGCGATGTGATCCTGGGCATCCCCAGCTCGGGCATCCACTCCAACGGATACTCCCTGGTGCGCAAGGTCGCCATCGAGGGCAAGACCGTCGAGGAGCTGAATCAGCCGCTCGACGAGCTGGGCGGGGAGAGCCTGGCTGACGCCGTCCTGCGCCCGACCACCATCTATGCGGGTGCCCTCATCCGCGCGCTCCGCGCCGGTGCACCCATCCATGCCATGGCCCACATCACGGGCGGCGGCATCACCGAGAACCTCAACCGCGCCCTGCCGAGCAACCTCGACGCCGTGGTTGACCGTGGGCAGGACGGTCCTTCGTGGGACATCCCGCCCGTCATCACCTACATGGTCAACGCTGCTGGCCTCACTGAGGACGAGGCCTACAAGACGTTCAACATGGGCGTGGGCATGAGCGTCATCTGCGACCCTGCGGATGCCGACCGCGTACGCGAGCTGCTTGCCGCCGAGGGCCTCGAGACCTTCCCCATGGGCGAGGTGGTCCCAGGCACCGGTGTGGTCCAGTATCGCTAACAAGGGAAGAAGGGACGAATACATGGCCATCAAGCTGGGAGTCCTTCTCTCCGGAAGCGGAACCAACCTGCAGGCGATCATCGACCGCATCGAGGACGGGTCGCTCGACGCCACCATCGAGCTCGTGGTCTCGTCGCGCCCCAGCGCCTACGGGCTGAAGCGCGCCGAGGCGGCGGGGCTGCAGACCATGACGCTTTCCAAGGACATCTACGCCGACCCGCTCCTGGCGGACGAGGTCATCGCCACCGAGCTCAAGATGCACGACGTCGACTACGTCATCATGGCCGGCTACATGCGCATGGTGCACGAGCCGCTGCTGGCCGCCTTCCCCAACCGCGTGGTCAACCTGCATCCGGCGCTGCTCCCGAGCTTCAAGGGCGCGCACGCCATCCAGGATGCCTATGACTACGGCGTCAAGGTGACGGGCGTCACGGTGCATTTTGCGGACGACAAGTACGACTGTGGTCCCATCATCGCCCAGCAGGCGCTCGTGGTAGAGGAGGGTTGGACCGTCGACGAGCTCGAGGAGCACGTCCATGCCATCGAGCACGTGCTCTATCCCGACACAATCCAGCTCCTGGCCGAGGGTCGCGTCCACGTGCGCGACAACGGCACGGTCGAGATTCGCTAACGCCTGACCCCCGCATTGACGCAACGGCAGCCGACCCTGCGGTGTGTTTTTGCGTATTGCGGGGGACATAAGTGCCCGCAGAATCCTCTGCTATCATGTTTTCGCAGCAATCGGCCCAATAGGAGGGCCACACAACCCCCGACCACAGGAGGTCGCGCTCCCGCGCATGGACATAGCCATCAGTGTTTTCGTAACGTTTCTGCTCACCCTCGCTAACGGCTTCTTCTCGGCATCCGAGATGGCCGTCGTCAACGCAAAGCGTGCCATTCTCGAACCCGAGGCCGAAGAGGGCGATCGCCAGGCGCGCCTCGCCATGGACCTCGCGGCCGATTCGGGCCAGTTCCTCGCAACCATCCAAGTAGCCATCACCCTCGTGGGCTTCGCCGCATCCGCGTTCGCGGCAACCAGCCTGTCTGGCCCCTTCGGCATTTGGCTCACCAGCATCGGCGTGCCTGCCGCAGCTGCCGGGGTGCTGGCGACCGTGCTCATCACGCTCGTGGTCTCGTACTTCTCCATCGTCATCGGCGAGCTGGTGCCCAAGCGCATCGCCCTGGCCGATGCGGAGGGCGTCGCCAAGATGGTGGCGGGGCCGGTGCGCACGTTCATGACCATCGCAAAGCCCCTGGTATGGCTCACGTCAAAGTCTGCCGAGGGCCTCGCCTCGCTCATGGGCGTCGCCGACCCCAACGACCGCCAGGGCGCCTCCGAGGACGAGATCAAGTACATGGTCACCGACGCCGACGACCTCTCCGAAGAGGAGAAGTCCATGATCCACGACGTCATGGACCTCGGCGACGCCATCGCGCGCGAGGTCATGATCCCGCGCGTGGACATGACCACCGTCGAGGACTCCGACTCGCTCTTCGAGGTGCTTGACGTCATGCGCAAGACGGGCCACTCCCGCGTGCCGGTCTACCACAACACCGTCGACAAGGTCGTGGGAATCGCGCACATCAAGGACCTGCTCGCGCCCATCCTGGACCAGCGCGCCGAGACGGACAAGGTCAGCCGCTACATGCGCCAGGCCAGCTACGTGCCCGACACCAAGGACATCATCCCTCTGCTCTCCGAGATGCAGACCAGTCACGAGCAGATGGTCATCGTCGTCGACGAGTACGGCGGAACGGCGGGCATCATCACCATCGAGGACATCGTCGAGGAGATCGTCGGCGAGATCGAGGACGAGTTTGACCCCGACAACAAGTACCTCACGCAGCTCTCCGAGCACGAGTGGCTGGTGGACGGCCGGTTCTCCATCGACGACGCCATCGAGCTGGGTTGGCCCATCGAGGACTCTGACGAGTTCGAGACGGTGGCAGGATTCGTCCTCGACCTCGCGGACAAGCTTCCCCGGCCGGGGGATTCCTTCGAGCTTGAGGGCTACACCTTCTATGTGCAGTCCATGCGCGGACGCCGCGTGTCGCTCCTGCGCGTGACCGCTCCGGCCACGGAAACGTCCGACGACCAGCCCGAGCAGTAGCTTCGGCTGCGTGACGGTGCCAATGGGGGAGTCTCGTAGCGCCACGCCCTCGCAATTCATTACAATATGGGGTTAGGCATCCGGTACCGGACTCAAGGGAAGGTTCCCATGGCACAGCTCATCGACATAAGAAAGGTCGAAGTCGGCCCGAAGTACCTCACCGCTCGCGTGCGCGTCGCCATGTCGGCACCGCTCATGACGAGCGAAGACCTTGAGGGCACCACGCGCGTCTACCGGCTCATGCCGCACATCATCGAGCACGTATGCCTCGGTGACGCGGGCGAGACCTTCAAGGACGTCATGGGCGACACCGAGATCGCCCACCTCCTCGAGCACGTGACGGTCGAGATCCTCGCGCAGAGCGACATCGCGGGAGACATCCCCTGCGGCCGCACCTTTGCGGTGGAGGACGAGCGTCGCACCTACGAGATAGAGTTCCCCTGCTCGGACGACGTGCTGGTCATCGGCGCGCTGTCGAGCGCGGTGTGGATCTTGCAGTGGGCGTATTCCGGCGGCGGAGACCCAGCGCCGGACATCGACGCCACGGTCGACGGGCTAGTTGGGCTGGTGCAGAGTCTTCCGGTCCCCCCGGCACCACTGCCCTCGGTTCGTGAATACGTTGTCGAGGGCGACGAGGCGCGCGCGATTCTGGCCGAGATTGCGGCGGAGCGCGGCGAGGCGGACATCCCGGAGCCGGTCAGCGAGCCGGTGCAGGAGGAACCCACGGTCGAGGCCGTGCCCGCATGGATGAGGCGTCCCTTTGATGATGAGCCGCTCGAGGAGGCTGAGCCTGACGTTGCCGAGGAGCTTCCGGAGGAGGCACCCGTCTACGAGGAGCAGGCGTTTGCTGCGGCGTATGAGACGTATGAGGAGCCGGCGTACGTGGAGCCGGAGTTCGAGGCAGAGCCGCAGGTCGAGGAGATCGAGCCGGAGCCTGAGCCGGTAATCGAGCCGGAGCCTGAGCAGGCGGTGGAGCTCGAAGAGGAGCCTGCGCCCGCACCAGAGCCTGAGCCGGTCGTCGAGGCCGCCCCGGAGGACGAAGAGCCCTGGGCAGAGGCCGAGCAGGAAGAGGCTGAACCCGAGCAGGCAGAAGAAGAGCCTGAGGAAGAGGACGTCGAGGTTCTCGAGGAGGAGTTCGAGCCTGAGGACGAGGCCCAGCCGTACGACGAGGACGAGCCCTTCGAGGACGAGCTTGAGGAGGAGCCGGTCGACGAGCTTGGCTCCACGCTGGTGACCAAGCCGTTGGTCGTGGAACCGCAGGCAGAAGAGGTCGACGACCTTGATGACACCGGCGAGATCAGGCTCGAGCCGGAGGAGCCGGAAGAGCCGGAAGAGCCGGAAGAGCCGGAAGAGCCGGAAGAGCC
>CAMNAH010000032.1 GCA_946530775.1 uncultured Coriobacteriales bacterium | reverse complement strand
GGCGCCGGCCTCATGGGCGTGCTCTACATCCTCGACGAGCCCTCCATCGGCCTGCACCAGCGCGACAACAACCGCCTCATCGAGACGCTCCAGCGCCTGCGCGACCTCGGCAACACCGTCATCGTGGTCGAGCACGACGAGGACACCATCCGCGCGGCGGACTACGTCATCGACATGGGTCCCGGCGCGGGCGAGCTGGGCGGCCGCGTGGTGGCTGCTGGCACGCCCGAAGCCATCGCGGCGACGCCCGGATCGCTCACGGGCGCCTACCTCACGGGCGAGAAGATGGTTCCCCTGCCGCCCAAGCGCCGCAAGCCGCGCCGCGGCAAGCTCGTCGTCAAGGGCGCCGAGGCGAACAACCTCAAGTCCGTCGACGTGGCTATCGAGTTCGGCACCCTTACCGTGGTCACGGGCGTCTCGGGCTCGGGCAAGTCGAGCCTCGTCACCGACACCATCGCGCCCGCGCTCACCAACGCCGTCCACCGCTCCAAGCGCATGGTGGGGCCCTACAAGAAGATCGAGGGCATCGATAAGATCGACAAGGTCATCGACATCGACCAGAGCCCCATCGGGCGCACGCCGCGCTCGAACCCCGCCACCTACATCGGCCTCTGGGACGACCTGCGCGCGCTCTTCGCCTCCACGCCCGAGAGCCGTGCCCGCGGCTATTCTCCCGGGCGCTTCTCGTTCAACGTGCCGGGCGGGCGCTGCGAGGCCTGCAAGGGCGACGGCCAGATCAAGATCGAGATGAACTTCCTGCCCGACGTGTACGTGCCCTGCGAGGTGTGCCACGGCAAGCGCTACAACCGCGAGACGCTCGAGGTCACCTACCACGGCAAGTCCATCTCGGACGTGCTCGACATGACCGTGACCGAGGCGCTCGCCTTCTTCACCAACATCCCGCGCATCAAGAACAAGCTCGCCACGCTCTACGATGTGGGCCTGGGCTATCTCCACCTGGGTCAGCCCGCCACCACGCTCTCGGGCGGCGAGGCGCAGCGCGTCAAGCTCGCCAAGGAGCTGCACCGCCAGCAGACGGGCAAGACCTTCTATATCCTCGACGAGCCCACCACGGGCCTGCACTTCGAGGACGTGCGCCAGCTCATCGAGGTGCTCGAGCGCCTGGTCGACGCCGGCAACACCGTGCTTGTGATCGAGCACAACCTCGACGTGATCAAGGTTGCCGACCGTGTGCTCGACCTCGGGCCCGAGGGCGGCGACGGCGGCGGCACGGTGGTTGCCTACGGCACGCCCGAGGAGGTGGCCGCGCAGCCGCGCAGCTACACGGGTGCCTTCCTCAAGACCATCCTCGAGCGCGACCGCGCCCGCATGGAGCAGAGGGACGCATAGCGATGGCACGCGACAAGCGCATCGACAAGACCAACGCCCTCCGCGAGCTCGATGCCGCCGGCATCGCATACACGGCCGAGACCTACGAGGTCGACGACGATATGCCCGGCCGCGACTACGGCATCCATGTGGCCGAGCTTCTCGGCCACGACCCCGATAGCTCCTTCAAGACGCTCGTCACGGTCACGCCGAGCGGAGGGCACGTGGTGTGCTGCATTCCCTCTGCCGCCGAGCTCGACCTCAAGAAGGCCGCAGCTGCGGCGGGGGAGAAGAGCCTCTCCATGATGCACGTGCGCGATCTCGAGCCGGTGTGCGGATACGTGCGCGGCGCGTGCTCGCCCATCGGCATGAAGAAGCGCTTTCCCACGCTCATCGACGAGACGGCGCAACTGTTTGACGAGATTGGGATTTCGGGTGGCAAACGGGGCCTCGCGCTTCGCCTCTCGCCCGATGACGTAGTATCGTTTCTTGATGCAACGCTGGCAGACATCTGCCGGGAGGGGGTGTAGATGGACGAAGAGATGACGGAGGCGGCCGAGACGGGCAGCCACGACGAGCAGATGGCCTCGGCCGGCAGGTCCGCCCTGCTGATGAGCGTGCTCGTCATCGTGAGCCGCATCACCGGCTTCATCCGCACCTGGGCCCAGGCCTATGCGATCGGTGCAACCGTGCTTGCGAGCTGCTACGCGGTCGCAAACAATCTTCCCACCCAGATTTACGAGGTCGTGACCGCCGGCATGCTCGTGACGGCGTTCCTCCCCGTGTACATGTCGGTCAAGAAGCGCCTCGGCACCGATGCGGCGGCCGACTACGTATCCAACCTCACCTCGATCGTGCTCGTCATCACCGCGGCGGTCACGCTGCTGTCCATAGTGTTTGCGGTTCAGCTCGTCTGGACGCAGTCCTTCTCGGCTGCCGAGGACTTCGACTCGAGTCTTGCGGTGTGGTTCTTCCGCTTCTTCGCCATCGAGATCGTGCTCTATGCGCTCTCGACCATCTTCTCGGGCGTGGTGAACGCGGAGCGCGACTACTTCTGGTCCTCCGTCGCGCCGATCTTCAACAACGTGGTCACCATCTCGTCCTTCCTGCTGTATGCGCTGCTGGCCGATACGAACCCCTCCCTCGGCCTGCTCATCCTCGCGCTGGGCAATCCCGTGGGAGTGTTCGTCCAGATGGCGCTGCAGATCCCCTCGATGCATCGCCACGGCATCCACGTGCGCTTCCGCATCGATCTCTCCGATCCGTCGCTTAAGGACACCCTCAAGATCGGCGTGCCGTCCATCGTCATCCTCGTCACCTCGTTCGTGACGGCTTCGATCCAGATGAACGCCACGCTCACGTTCACCGCCATCGGCGCATCGGTTGCGGACTACGCGCACCCGTGGTTCACGCTGCCGTATGCGGTGCTCTGCGTTCCCATCATGACCACGCTCTTCACCGAGCTCTCCGATGAGTACGCGCTCGGAAAGATCGATGATTTCTGCGCGACGGTCTCCACCGGCGCATCGCAGATCTTCTTCTTCCTGGCCCCGTTCGCGCTCTACCTCATGGTGTTCTCGCGGCCGCTCATCTCCATCTTCGGCACCCGCTTCTCAGAGGAGGCCATCGTCCTCGCGACGGTCTATCTGGCAGGCAGGGCCCCCTCGCTTCCCGTGTACGGCGTGGGCATGTATCTGCAGAAGGTCTTCTCCTCGACGCGTAAGATGGGGCTCTACGCCTTTGCGAACGTGCTGGGCTCTGCGCTGCAGATCGCGATGCTGCTCTTCGTCGCTCCGCACATCGGCCTGTGGTTCGTGCCGTTCACCTCATTTATCTTCTTCGCGTTCTTCGATGCATTCATGTTCGCGAGCCTCAAGCGCGACTATCCGCAGATCGCGCTGCGCCCGCTCTTCATGGGCATCATCCGCTCCGCGGTTCTCGGCATCGCGGGGGCGGCCGTGGGCATGCTCATCCTGAACATCGCCACGCCGCTTCTCATGCCGCATTTCTCGCTTGTGATCGGCTCGGTGCTGCTCTGCGTAATCGCGGGCATCCCGTCGCTCATCGTGACCTACGGGCTTGCGCTCGCCCTGCATGTTCCCGAGGCAAACACCATCCATACGCTGCTCGCACGCATTCTCAAGCGCGGCTAGCGGCTTCGCACGTTGCACTTTTTGGAGGTAATCAAGCATGGCTTCAAGGCCTGAGCATATCGAGAAGGATCGTCTCGCAAGCATCATCCAGCCGGTCATCCTGGGCGCCGACTACAGCGCCTATGCCTATGTGCGCGCGTTCTGGGAGGCCTACGGCGTCAAGCCCATCATCCTCGGCTGCTATGCGGTCAAGGCGATCTCGAAGACGCGCTTCGCCACCTACCGCGTGGTCGAGGGCCTCGACACCGAGGAGCGCCTGCTGCCCGAGTTGCGCACGCTCGGCGAGGAGCTCTGCAGCGCGGGGAGGGCGCCCTTCCTCGTGACCTGCGGCGATTTCTACGCGCGCATCATCTCGCAGCACAAGGCCGAGCTCGAGCAGTGGTTCTACACGCCCGTCGTCGATTTCCCCACGCTCGACTTCGTCACGCAGAAGGAGAACTTCTACAAGGTGTGCGACGAGATCGGCGTGCGCTATCCCAAGACGCGCTTCCTCGATTGCTCCGATACGCAGGCCGCGGTCGATGACTCGGGCTTCACCTATCCGCTTGTCGCCAAGCCGTCCAACTCTGCGGCATACCACTATGTCGACTTCCCCGACCAGCAGAAGGTCTTCTTCGTACAGGAGCGTGCGGAGCTCGAGCGCATCTACCGCGAGCTGCAGAACTCCGCTTACGACGAGAGCCTCATCGTGCAGGAGTTCGTGCCCGGCGGAGACGAGCAGCTCTATGCCGTCTACACGTACGCCGATTCCAACTCCGATCCCGTCTTCACCATCTGCGGGCACGTGGGGCTCGAGGATCACCATCCCGGCGCCATCGGCAACGCGGTGGTCATCGCACCCGAGCCTAACGCCGAGATCGAGGAGGCAGCCGCCCGCTTCATGAAGCGCGTGGGCTATCGCGGCATGGGTTGCTTCGACGTGAAGGTCGATCCGCGCGACGGCAGCTACCGGTTCCTCGAGATGAACACGCGTCCTGGCCGCAGCTCCTGGCTCGTCCTGCTGGCGGGCATCAACTTCGCGCGCATCCAGGTCGAGCAGACCATGCTCGGCGTGGAGCCCGAGCCCATCGCGCCCCAGGGCGGCTGGGTCTACGTGGGCGTGCCCAAGCGCGTCGTCGCCAAGTACATGACGGACTGCCCCTTCAAAGAGCGTGTCCTCGCTGCCTACGACAGCGGCGAGGCCCATCCCGCGCTCAGCTGGGAGGCAGACTGCCTGGCTCAGAGGTTCTGGTCGTCCGTCAACTTCTGGCACCAGGTCACGAAGTTCGATACCTACTTCCCCAAGCCCGACAAGGCATAGGAGCAGCATATGCCCGACCAGCCCGCCTCCTACGAAGAGCGCCTCGCCGCACTCGCAGCGGAGGTCTCCCAGGTTCCTCAGGAGCCGGGCTGCTATCTGTGGAAAGACGCGTCGGGCACCGTGATCTACGTGGGCAAGGCCAAGAACCTGCGCTCGCGCATGCGCCAATACGTCACGCTCTCCGACGAGCGCGCCAAGATTCCCCTCATGATGGATGCGGTGCGCTCGTTCGACTATGTGGTGGTAGGAAGCGAGCACGAGGCACTCGTGCTCGAGCGCAACCTCATCGCCCAGTACCATCCCTACTACAACGTCGACTTCAAAGACGATAAGAGCTACCCATTCATCGCCATCACCGAAAGCGACGTGTTTCCCGCCATCAAGTACACGCGCGAGCGGCACAAAAAGGGCACGCGCTACTTCGGTCCCTACACCGATGCGCGTGCGGCGAAGGAGACCATCGAGACCCTGCGCAAAGTGGTGCCCGTGTGCACGGCTACCTGCGCGGAATGGAAGCGCAGCTGCCGCTTTCTCGAGAAGCATCCCGACGACGTGCCCGTGGCGAACCTCGCCCTGGCGCAGACCGGCCGTCCGTGCTTCGACTACCACGTGGGCAAGGGGCCGGGCGTGTGCGTGGGCGCCATTGATACCGTTGAGTACGCGCGCCACATAGCCCAGGTCGAGAAGTTCCTGCGCGGCGAGCGCTCCGCGATCGTGGACGAGGTCACCGAGCAGATGCACGAGGCGGCGGCCGACCTCGATTTCGAGAAGGCCGGGCGCCTCAAGGCGCGCCTCGAGGCGATCGCATCCCTCGAGGATCGCCAGGAAGTCGATTTCTCGACGGCCGTCTCGATCGACCTCATCGGCTTCTACCGCGAGGAGACCATCTCGTGCGCCTGCGTCTTCGTGGTGCGCGAGGGCATCACCGTGCGCTCGGTGGAGTTCATCCTCGACAAGGGCCTCGATGTGGGCGCCGAGGAGCTCGCCGCGGGCTTCGTCAAGCGCTACTACGACGAGACCGAGGACATTCCCGCCGAGATCGACCTCGCGCTCGAGCTCGACGATGCCGAGGTCATGGAGGGGTGGCTCGCCGAGAAGCGCGGCAAGCAGGTGCGCCTGCATACGCCGCAGCGCGGTGCCAAGCGCAAGCTGCTCGATAAGGCCGCGCTCAACGCACGCCACGCGCTCATGCGCTACATGGTGCGCACGGGATATGCCGATGACCGCACCAACCAGGCCCTTCTCGAGCTCGAGAGCGCGCTCGCGCTCGACGCGCCGCCCATGCGCATCGAGTGCTTCGACATCTCCACGCTCCACGGGCAGTTCACCGTGGCGAGCATGGTGGTCTTCACCGACGGCCACCCCGACAAGGGCCAGTACCGCCGCTTCAAGGTGCGCGCCGAGCTCGACGAGGCCAACGACTTCCTCTCGATGAGCGAGGTGCTGGGCAGGCGCTACGCGCCCGAGCGCATGGCCGACGAGCGCTTTGGCGCACGCCCCGACCTGCTCGTGGTCGACGGCGGCAAACCGCAGCTCACGGCCGCCATGGAGCAGCTCGCCGAGCTGGGCCTCGATATCCCCGTGTGCGGACTTGCCAAATCCGACGAGGAGGTCTTCGTGCCCTGGGACGACACGCCCATCGTGCTTCCCAGCGGATCGGCCTCGCTCTACCTCATCAAGCAGGTCCGCGACGAGAGCCACCGCTTCGCCATCACCTTCCACCGCCAGCTGCGCGATAAGGCCATGACCGTCTCGATCCTCGACGAGATCGAGGGGGTGGGGGAGAAGCGCAAGCGCGCGATCAAACGCGCCTTTGGCTCCATGAAGAAGCTCCGCGCGGCGAGCGTGGATGAGATCGCTGCGGTCGACGGCGTGCCCCGCGCCGTGGCCGAAGCCGTCTATGCCGGCATCCACGCCCTCGACTAGCATCTGGGACAGTTATACCCGGTCTTTTTGTCCCAAATGGGACAGTTATACCCGGTCTTTTTGTCCCAGCTATGCTCTTGAGACAACGCTTTTGCTCACGCCGGTAAGCCGCTCGATTTGCCGTGCAGTCAATCCAGCCCTTTTCAGGTCGGCAAGCCTCGCATCCCTGCTCGCACGATCTAACGATTTCACGTCGGCGACCGTTATTGTCCTCAAAACGCCGTTGGCATACTCGATTAGATCCGTTTCGGATTGGGTGTCCCTTCCGCCCCTTCTCCGCCGCGGGATGAACGAGTGGCCGTCTTCGGTATCGACCTCGTGAAACGCGTAGTAATCATGCTGTGAACCGAACAGCGACCTGCAGAAATCGATCGAGCAATATGCGCCGTTGCTGAGGTATTCATGGAAACTTGACCATTCGTACTCGTCGAACCGGCTTATCTCTGCTTTATCGGGATTTCTGTGGATGTACCTGAGCGTCAAGAGCAAGCGCTCGTCATCCTCGATGGCCTCGCTCCAGAAGCGCTCCTCGAAAAGATGGCCCGACCTGCCGTGCCTTTCATTGAAGTAGCGAGCGTATCCTCCGCAGAGGATGCGCATGAACTCCGATACGCTCTCTATCGGTGCGTGAAGGAGAAGGTGGATATGGTTGCTCATGAGGCACCAGGCGTATATCTCGACACGGAAGCGCGCCGAGGAAGCGGACATCCTCGAAAGAAACTCGAGGTTGTCGTCTCGATCCTCGAATATGATCTGCTTGCCTGTGCCACGCGCAGTGACATGGTAGATGTCAGCGCTGCTCCGTGTGCGCGGAAATCCCATAGCAGCCTCTTTTCATTGCGCCGGATGTGTAATGCTCAAATGCTATCTGTTCTGCAACATTGAGAAGGTGTTTTTACGGCGAGCGGTCGAAGTGGGACAAAAAGACCGGGTATAACTGTCCCACCGCGTTTGCGCAGGTAGATAAGTCGCTTAACTTGACTTCGAATTAATAATGGGCATCGTCGCTAGACTATTCAAACTCTTTCGTCAACAGACAATTCGGCGACCGCTCACATACGAACGGTATGGCACCTCTGACCAGCTTATCCTTTACCAACAACCCACGTTGAAATAAAATCGAAACAGTCTACGGCTGCTACAGGGGCAGCCACACAGGAAGGAAGAGGAAAACATGAATGAGAAACTCACCCGTCGTGCGTTTCTGGGTGTAGCCGGCACTGCCGCGCTCACGCTTGCCGCCTGCGGCGGCAACAACGCTCCCGCCGATGGCGGCGAGGCTCCTGCCGATGACGGCGGCGAGGCTCCTGCTGACGACGGCGGCTCCGCGGCTGTCGTGGGTGGCGGCACCATGACCGTTGGCTCTGCCTACGGCCCCAGCTCGTTCGACCCCCAGAACTGCTCTTCGGCTTTCTGCCTGAGCGCCAACATGAACGTCATGGAGGGCCTCTACGACATCGACTTCCACGACTACAGCGTCTCCGACGGCCTGTGCGTGGGCGACCCTGTCTGGGTTGACGACAACACCTGCGAGATCACCCTGCGCGACGGCGCTGCCTTCTCCACCGGCGACCCCGTCACCCCCGAGGACGTCATCCACTCCTTCGAGCGCGCCAAGGCCGAGGGCATGATGTACGTCTCCTTCCTCACCATGATCGAGTCCATCGAGAAGAAGGACGACAAGACCCTCACCGTCAAGGTCACCATCCCGCAGTTCTCGCTCATCAAGGAGCGCCTGGGCATCATCAAGGTCACCCCGGCCACCCTCTCCGACGATGACGCCGCCGCCAAGCCCATCGGCACCGGCCCCTGGATGTATGACGAGATGTCCGACACCTACGTCACCCTGGTTCCGAACCCCAACTACAACGGTGCCCATCCTGCGCAGGACGCCGCTCTGCGCATCGACTCCATGACCGACCCCACCGCCCGCGTCACCGCTCAGTCCGAGGGCACCACGGTCGTCACCGAGTCCGTTCCGCCTGATAGCATCGCTCAGCTCGAGGGCATCGGCTGCAAGGTCGACCAGGTCCAGGGCTTCGGCACCCGCTTCATCATGTTCAACGTCAAGAAGGCTCCGTGGGACAACAAGAACGCCCGCCAGGCTGTCATGTATGCCCTCAACACCGACAACATGATCCAGAACGCCTTCTCCGGCCTCGCTGGCAAGCCCGACTGCTACCTGCCCGGCTCCTTCACCGCCCACCACACCGCCTCCACGGT
>CAMNAH010000031.1 GCA_946530775.1 uncultured Coriobacteriales bacterium | reverse complement strand
ATGAAGGCCGTGACCTGCACGGTGTGGTAGAGCGCCGAGCGCACGATGCTCGTGATGCCGTGGCCGTGATGGTGGTGGCCGTGCGCGTGGTCGTGGCCGGGTTCGTCGGCGTCATCGGCTGCGGCATCGTCGGCATCGTCGTCGTCATCGTCGCAGTGGCAGTGCTCGCGCTCGCACAGCTCGTGGATGTGCATGTGCCCGTCTCCGCTGCGCCCCAGCGCGCGGGCGATAAGATCCACGATAAAGCCCGCGATCAGGCCCACGACCGCCTTGGCGCCCACGATGGAAAGCATCTGCGAGAGCGGCGCGTGGTGCGCGATCAGCACCGGGACCATCTCGTCGGAGGTCGAGAGGATCACCGCGATGAGCGTGCCCACCGTGACGACGCGCCCCGAGAAGAGCGTGGCCGCCATGGCCGAGAACCCGCACTGCGGCACGGCGCCGAGCAGGGCGCCCACCACGGGGCCGGCGGCGCCGGCGCGCGAGATGGCCTGCTGCATGCGGCCCTCGGACGTGTGCTCGAGCGCCTCCATCGCAAGGTAGGTCACGAGCAGAAACGGTATGAGCTGTGCGGTATCTTTTACGCTGTCTACCAGCACATCTACGAGAAGGTCCATGGTTTTATCCCTGCTCCCACGGGCGCAGCGCGCCTTCGGGGTAGTCGACGGACATGAAGGTAAGGCCCTCGGCGGGCGCGCTCTGGCCGGCCGCGCGGCGGTCGCAGGCGGCAAGCACCTCGAGCACCCACGCGGGCTCGTGCGCGCCGCGGCCCACCTCGACGAGCGTGCCCACGAGCGTGCGCACCATGTTGTGCAGAAACGCGTTGGCGCACACGTCGAAGGCGATGAGCTCCTCCCCCGCCTCCGTGATGCGCGCCACGTCGAGCTGCTCGAGGCAGCGGTTGGTGGAGATGCCCTCCGCGGAGGACGCCTTGCAGAAGCTCTTGAAGTCGTGCTCGCCCAGCAGCAGCTGCGCGGCCTCGTGCATGGCGGCCACGTCGAGGTCGTTCTCGCTGCGCAGCCACCAGGCCGTGCCGCACGCCATGATGGGCGCCGCCTCGCCGCACACCAGGCGGTAGCGGTAGTGGCGCCTGAGCGCGTCGAAGCGCGCCGAGAAGCCCGCATCGGCGCGGTAGAGGCCGCGGATGGAGATGTCGTCGGGCGTGATGCCCACGAGCGAGTGGATCACGCGGCGGCCGTCCAGCGCGAGCTCGTCGCCCCAGACGGGCAGGCTCACGTACTGCGAGAGCGCGTGCACGCCGGCGTCGGTGCGGCCGGCGCAGACGAGCTCGACGTCACGGCGCAGGATGAGCTCGAGCGCGCGGCGCACTTCTCCCGCGACGGTGCGGATGGCGGGGTCCTTTTGCTCGGCGAAGCCGGAGTACGCGCCGCCGCGATAGCCCAGCTTCACGACCATGGTGGCCTCGGCGGGCGCGGGCGTTTGCGTTGCGGGCGCGGGGGCGGGTACCGCCGCCGTCGCCGTCACAGGATCACCGCCAGCACTGCGGCCACGAGCCCCGCGACGATGGGCAGCCAGTCCACGATGCGCATGCCGTGCGCTGCGGCGCCCTCGTATCCGCGGCGTGCCATGGCCTCGGCGGTGTCCTTGCGCGCGGCAAACACGTGCCCCAGCGCGGTGACGAACGAGAAGGACGAGCGCTTGCCGCGCATGGCCTGAGCTGCTGAGATGCGGTAATTCTCGTCCACCGTGAGGGGGATGAGCCGCGTGAGCCAGGTGCAGGCGTGGGCCGCCGCGCCCGTGTTGAGGCCCAGCCGTGCGAGCGGCGCGAGCAGGCGCGTGTAGGCGTCGGCGAGCTGCGTGGGCGTGGTGGTCGCGTTCACCACGAGCACCAGACCCACGAAGATGATGATCCTAACTGCCAGGGTGGCTCCGCGCAGGATGCCGCCCCAGCTGGGCGGGATGAGCGCGCAGATAACCGCGAGCGCGCCCAGGAAGATGCCGCAGGGTCGCACCGCAGCCGCCAGCTGCATGGGCCTCACGCCCGCAAGCAGCAGCGCCGCGGCGAGCAGTACCGCGCAGACCGCGCAGCCCATCCAGCTGTGGGCCGCGATGATCGCGATGCCCGCAAGCGGCAGGAAGCCGATCTTGGCGCGCGCGTCCAGGCCGTGGAGCGGCGAGCGTTCGGGCTGGTAGGTTCCTATGACGCGCACCTTAGCCACGGCTCTCCCTCCTTCGGGCGCCCATGCCCGCGGCGGTGCGGACCATCACCGCGAGCGGCGGCTCGAGGCCGTACGAGACGTACGGCTGGGTGCGGGTCTGAGCTGCGGCTCCGTCGCAGTCGTAGGCGATGGCGCCGTCGCGCATGAAGATCACGCGCGAGGCCGTGGCGAGCCATTCCTCGAGCTCGCTCGCGATTATGACCACGGGCAGGTGCTTGGCGCGCGCATGCTGCACCATGCGGTGCACGCGGTTGCGGCCGGCGGCATCGAGGCCCGCGCAGGGATCGTCGAGGATAAGGGCGTCGGGCTTGGCCGCATCCACGCCTGCGAGCGCGACGAGGCGCTTCTCGGGCAACGAGAGGCTGCGTAGCGTGCGGTCGAGCAGATCCGTGATACCGAAGGCGCTGGCGGCATGCGTGGCCGCAGAATCGCCCGCAGCGCCGCGCTTGTCCTTGTCGCCGCGGAGCCCGTAGGCGATGTCGGCGCGCACGGTCTTGGCGAAGAGCTGATCCTGCGCCTGCTGCAGCAAGAGGCCCACGCGCCCGGGCTGGGGACGATCGCCGTCAAGGGCGAGCTCTCCCCCATCGAGGGGCACGGCGCCCGCCAGCGCGGACGCGAGCGTGGACTTGCCGGAGCCGGCGGGGCCCACGACCAGCACGAGTTCGTCTCCCACCGAGAGCGAGGCGCCCTTGAGGGCCGAGTGGTCGCCATAGAGCACGTCGGCGTCGCGCAGGTCGAGCTTGTGCGCGGGCGTGAACGTGGCGTCGCCGCGCGCGGGCGTGACGGCGCGGCCGATGCGCTGCGCCAGATGGTTGGCGTTGATGTATGCGAGCACGTCATCGGGCGTGGTGCCCGTGGTGAAGCGGAAGCCCTCGTGCGCGACGGCGCGCAGCAGCACCATGGTGGTGTCGTCCGTGAGGCCCAGGCGGGCGAGCAGGTCGTCGCTGGCGAGCAGCTCGTCGAAGGTGCCGGTCCACGGCCGCACGCCCTTGCCGAGCAGCACGATGCGGTCGGCGTCCATGGCGCGGACGAGCGATGATGTGGTCTCGAGCACGGCCACGCCCGCCTTCACGAGGTCGTTCACGAGGTCGGCGATCATCTTTGCCGAAGCGCTGTCGAGCAGCGCGAAGGGATCGTCGAGCACAAGATGGTCGGGTTCGAGGGCGATGGCAGCCGCCAGCGCAACGAGCTGCTGCTCGCCGGCGGAAAGATCCGCCGTTGCGCAGTGGGCCAGCCGGCGGATGCCCAGGCGACCGAGCGCCTCCATGGTGCGTCCCTTGACCGCCTTGCCCGAATAGCCGGCGCACCGCAGGCCGAAGGCCACCTCGTCGAAGACGAGCGTGCTCACCATGCTCGCGCGCGGATCCTGGCCAATATAGACAGCCGTGCCCTCACGAATCACGTTTCCGCTGGTAGGCTCCTTGATGCCAGCTGCCAGCTCGGCGAGCGCGGTCTTGCCTGTGCCGGTGGCACCGAGCACGCACACATGGTCGCCCGGCTCCAAGGTAAGCGAGATGCCGTCGAGAACGCGCTCCGAGGCGCCATCATAGGCAAAACCCGCCTGTACGAACTCGATCATCTCGCCTCCTCCCGCGATTTCACGCCCTTCGGAAGCCCCTCCAGCCTTTCTCTAGCCTTTTGGGACAAATTTCTGCGGATTTTTGTCTCAAAAGGCACCGGGGGCTGTTGAGCTCACCTCTCCCAAGCCTTTTGAGACAAAAATTGCGAGAAATTTGTCCCAAAAGGCTAAAAAGGGCCGAAGGGCATGCCTATTCCGCAAAATATTGTCTCACAAGTCAAACTTTGCAGAGCTAAAAGCAACGCTGCAATAAAAAAGGGCCCCTCGTAAGGGGCCCTTTGGGTGCGAAGATGCAGGTCGCGCCTACTCGGCGGTCTCCTCGGTCGCGGTCTCCTCAGCGGGAGCCTCCTCGACGACCTCGGCGGCCTCCTCGACGGGAGCCTCCTCAGCCTTGGGCTCCTCGGCCTTCTTGGCAACCTTGGTGACGGTGCTCTTGGCGGCCTTGGCCTTCTTCTGGACGGGCTCGGTCACGAGCTCGATGATGACGACCTCAGCGGCGTCGCCCTTGCGGGCACCGAGCTTCATGATGCGGGTGTAGCCGCCCTGACGGTCGGCCCACATGCCCTGCGCGGCCTTCTCGAAGACCTCGCGCACGAGCTCCTTGTCGCCCATCTTGGCGATGGCGAGACGACGGGAGTGCAGGTCGCCCTTCTTGGCCCAGGTGATGATGCGGTCGACATCCGGACGGATGGCCTTGGCACGCTGCTCGAGGGTCTTGATGCGATCGTTCTCGAACAGGGCGCACACCAGGCTCTTCTTCATTGCCTTGGTATGGCTGGCATCGGTGCCGAGCTTCATACCATGTTTCTTGTTGTGCCTCATGTCTAGCTTCTCCTAAACTTTTAAGCCTTAAGGGAGAGGCCCATGGCCTCGAGCTTATCCTTGACTTCCTCGATGGACTTGACGCCGAAGTTGCGGATGTTCAGGAGGTCGTTCTCGGAGAACTCGACCAGCTGACGCACGGCGTGGATGCCGGCGCGCTTGAGGCAGTTGTAGGAGCGGACGGAAAGGTCCAGATCCTCGATCTGCTTGTCAAGCTCGACGTTATCCTCCTCGGTGCCCATGGCGAAAATCGAGGGCTCCTCGCCGGGCTCTTCGACGTCGGCAAGGTTCATGAACGCGGTCATGTGCTGATTGATGATGTTGGCTGCCTCGACAACGGCGTCGCGCGGCGAGACGGACCCATTGGTCTCGACCTCGAGCACGAGACGGTCGTAGTCGGTGTGGCGGCCGATGCGGCATGCCTCGACAAACTTGGCGCAGCGGCGCACGGGCGAGTAGAGCGAATCAACGTGCACGACGCCGATGGGATCGCCGTCACGCTCGTTGTCCTCGCCGGACACGTAGCCGCGGCCGGTGCCGATGCGCATGCGCATGGTGAGGTGGGCGCCCTTGCCCAGCGTGCAGATGACATGCTCGGGGTTGATGAGCTCGAACTCGGCGGGGATATCGAAATCGCCGCCGGTCACGGTTGCGGGACCGTCGATGTTGATCGAGGCCTCAGCCTCATCGCCGGTGCCCATGGAGCGGAACACGAGGCCCTTGACGTTGAGCACGATATCGGTGACGTCCTCGTGGACGCCCTCGATGGTGGAGAACTCATGCTGCACACCGTCGATCGCGATAGCCTGCACGGCAGCGCCCTCCAGCGAGGACAGCAGCACGCGGCGAAGGCTGTTGCCCAGCGTCTCGCCATAGCCATGCTCGAGAGGCTCCACGCTGATGCGTGCGAGGTTCTCGTGAATCTCCTCTACCGACACTTGCGGTCGGACGAATTCGGACATTGCTACCTCCAATACAGGCGGTCTACTTGGAGTAGAGCTCGACGATGAACTGGGGATCGATGGTGCCGTCGGTGACCAGGTCGATCTGGTCGCGCGAGGGCGTGGAGAGCACGGAACCCGCGAGCTTCTCGATGTCGACCTCGAGCCATGCAGGAACAGCCATGTGCTCGGTGTAGATGAGGGCCTCCTTGATGGGGAGAAGGTCCTTGAACTTGGGGGCCACGGCGATCTTGTCGCCGGCCTTCACGCGGTAGGACGGGATGTCCACGCGCTTGCCGTTCACGGTGATGTGGCCGTGACGGACGGTCTGGCGGGCCTCCTTGCGGGTGCGGGCGAAGCCCAGACGGAACACGACGTTGTCGAGACGGGTCTCGAGGATCGTCATGAGGTTGTCGCCGGTGATGCCCTCGTTCTTGAGAGCCAGCTCGTAGTAGCCGCGGAACTGCTTCTCGAGAACGCCGTAGATGAACTTGGCCTTCTGCTTCTCGCGAAGCTGCGCGCCGTACTCGCTCTCCTGGCGACGACGCTGCTTAGGCTTGCGGTGGGATTCTTTGTTGATGCCCATCACAACGGGATCGATGCCGAGGGAGCGGCACCTCTTAAGGACGGGAGTCCTATCAACTGCCATTGCTCGTATCCTTCCTAGCTACACACGACGGCGCTTCTTGGGGCGGCAACCGTTGTGCGGAATGGGGGACTTGTCCATGATGCCCGAGACCTCGAGGCCGGCGGCCTGGAGGGAACGGACTGCGGTCTCGCGGCCAGAGCCAGGACCCTTGACGAAGACCTGGACCTTCTTGAGGCCGTGCTCCATGGCTGCCTTCGCAGCCGCCTCGGCGGCAAGCTGAGCCGCGAACGGGGTGGACTTGCGGGAGCCCTTGAAGCCTACGGTACCGCCGGACTGCCAGGAAATGACGTTGCCCTGCGGGTCGGTGATCGAGACGATCGTGTTGTTGAACGTGCTCTTGATGTGGGCCTGGCCCACAGCGATGTTCTTGCGGTCTGCACGGCGGACACGCGTCGTGCGGACATTCTTCTTCTGCGCCATAGCCTACTCCTAGCCCTTCTTCCTGGCACCGATCTGACGCTTCTTGCCCTTGCGGGTGCGAGCGTTGGTGTGGGTGCGCTGTCCATGGACGGGGAGTCCCTTACGGTGACGCAGGCCACGGTAGCAGCCGATCTCCATAAGGCGGGCGGTGTTCTGCCTCACCTCGCGGCGGAGGTCGCCTTCCGTGGTGTAGTTAGCATCGATATAGTCGCGGAGCATCGAGACTTCATCCTCGGTGAGATCCTTGACGCGGGTATTGGGGTCGACACCGGTCTCAGCGCAGATCTTGGTGGCGCTGGTCTGGCCGATGCCATACAGGTAAGTGAGTCCGATCTCGACGCGCTTGTCGCGCGGAAGATCGACGCCGTTGATACGGGCCAACGTGAACTCCTCTCTTAGCCCTGACGCTGCTTATGGCGCGGGTTCTCGCAGATTACGTAAACCTTGCCGTGGCGACGAATGACCTTGCATTTGTCGCACATCTTCTTGACAGAAGGACGTACCTTCATGTTGCTATCCCTCCTGAATCGAGGACACATTCGGTAGTTCTTGTGGCAGATCAGGTGGAGCTGATCCGCGCTATATGCTCGCCCAGCCGCAGGCGTGAATAACCCAAGGTTGCGGGCGCAAGACCTACTTGTAGCGGTAGGTGATGCGGCCCCTCGTGAGGTCGTACGGGGAGATCTCGACGACCACGCGATCGCCGGGAAGGATGCGGATGTAGTTCATCCTGATCTTTCCCGAAATGGTGCAGAGGATGGTCTTGCCGTTCTCGAGCTCCACGTTGAACATGGCGTTGGGCAGGGGCTCGATGACCTTGCCCTCAAGCTCGATTGCGTCCTGCTTGCTCAAATCTAACCCTCTCTGACAAACGACAGTGCGACCTACTATCTTAGCAAAACGAAACTCGTTGTCCAAACTGCGATTTTTGTGAAATCAGCAGCTTAGTAGCCTCCCTGCATGGGGCACCACGGGCCCTCGGAATCCTGGGTGAGGATCACGGGGCCGTCCGCCGTGATGGCGATGGTGTTCTCGTAATGCGCCGCGAAGCCGCCGTCCTCGGTGACGACGGTCCAGCGGTTGGGAAGCACGTAGGTGTCGTAGGAGCCCATCGTGATCATGGGCTCGATGGCGATCACCATTCCTACCTGCAGTTTTACGCCCTTACCACGGCGACCGTAGTTGGGGACGCTGGGCTCCTCGTGCATCACATGGCCCACGCCGTGGCCCACGTAGTCGCGCACCACGCCGTAGCCGTTGGCCTCGGCGAGCTCCTGCACGGCAGCGCCGATGTCGCCGAGATGGTTGCCGGGAACGGCAGCCTCGATGCCCGCCTTGAGGCAGTCGCGCGTGCATTCGCAGAGCGCCTGGTTCTCAGGGCTGACGGAACCTACATAAAATGTCCACGCATTATCGCCCACCCAGCCGTCCTTGGTGGCGCCGGTGTCGATGGAGATGATGTCTCCCTCCTGCAGGATGACGGAGGGAGACGGGATGCCGTGGACGACCTCCTCGTTGCGGGAAGAGCACACGCTGCCCGGGAACCCGCCGTAGCCCTTGAATGTAGGGGTGGCGTGGTGCAGGCGGATGAAGCTCTCCACAGCCGCATCGATCTCGGCGGTGGAGACGCCGGGACGCACAAGGGCGCCGGCACGGCGAAGGGCCGCCTTTGAGAGCGACCCTGCAGCCTTCATCTCTTCAATTTCGCGAGGAGACTTGATTTTGATCATAGACCGAGCACTTCTTTCACGTGGACGTACACCTCGTCGGGCGCGTTCTGGCCGTCGACCTCGACGAGCTTATCCTGACCCTTGAAGTAGTCGATGAGCGGGGCGGTCTTGGCCGCATAGGTGTCCAGACGATTCTGGATGGTGGCAGGCTTGTCATCATCGCGCTGGTACATCTCGCCGCCGCAACGCGGGCAGGTCTCCATGGTGTCGTTGCCCGTGTAGCCGCACTCCTTGCAGGCGCGACGACGCGACAGGCGGTCGACGATGATGGCGGGATCCACGGCCACGAGCAGCGCGGCGTCGAGGTTCTTGCCCATCTCGGCGAGCACACCGTCGAGGGTCACGGCCTGCGCGGTGTTGCGCGGATAGCCGTCGAGGATGAAGCCGTTCTGGACGTCATCCGAGGCGAGGCGCTCCTTGAGGAGCGACAGGACCAGCTCGTCGGGGACGAGCTGGCCGGAGTCCATGTAGCCTTTGGCCTCGAGGCCGAGGGGGGTGCCTGCAGCGATGGCGCCGCGCAGCAGATCGCCCGTGGAGATGTGGGCGAAACCGAACTCCTCAACGAGTTTCTGAGCCTGGGTGCCCTTGCCGGCACCGGGTGCACCGAGCAGTACGAGATTCATGTCTCTCTCCCCTCTTGAAATCCTACTTGAAGAAGCCGTCGTAGTTGTTCATCTTGAGCTGGCTCTCGATGGACGACAGGGTGTCCATCGC
>CAMNAH010000030.1 GCA_946530775.1 uncultured Coriobacteriales bacterium | reverse complement strand
CCATGTGCTACGACATCGCCAAGAACTGGCGCATGGTCGAGAAGTACCCGCGCCTTCTGGGCGACTTCATGTGGACGGCGCTCGACTACCTGGGCGAGGTGAGCCTTGCGGGTTGGTCCGAGGATCCCGAGCCCATGATCAAGCCCTATCCGTGGATCGCCGCGGACAGCGGCGCGCTCGATTTGATCGGCGATCCCAACGGCGAGGCCGCGATGGCGGCCGTTACCTGGGATGCGCCGGTAGTGGGCGACAAACCCCTCATCTACGTGCGCCCCTGCAACCTGCCCAACCCCGTCACGGCGCCGTGGCGCGGCACCAACTCCATCCCCAGCTGGACATGGCTGGGCTGCGAGGGCGTCAAGACCACCGTCGAGGTCTACACCAAGGCGCCTATCGTCAAGCTCTACCAGGACGGGCGCCACATCTGGACCAAGCGCACGCACGACAACCACGCCGATTTCTCGGTGTGCTACCAGCCCGGCACGCTCACGGCGATTGCCTGCACGAGCAACGGCACCGAGCTTTCCCGTGCGGAGCTCTCCACGGCGCAGGGCCCGCTCGAGCTCTTCCTCACGCGCGAGGGCAGCGATGCGCTCAAGCCCGGCGATATCGCCTTCATCGACGTGGTGCTCGGCCGCGGCGGTGTGCCCGAGGGCAACGCCGACCGCCCCGTCACGGTGACGGTGGAGGGCGGCGAGCTTCTCGCCTTTGGCAGCGCTGCGCAGAAGAGCGAGCTCAGCTACCTGGGCGGCACGTATCCCACGCGCAACGGGCGTGCGCTCGCCGCGGTGCGCGTGGACGATCCGGGCGCCTGCACGGTTCGCGCGACGGCGGATGCGGGCCTCGAGGCGTCGATCATCCTGTAAGCAGAACGGAGGGGGCGGCAGAACCGCCCCCTCCGGCTTAAGAGCATCCTTTCTTCGGGGTCTAGCCGTCCGAGCGCGAGAACCCGTTCTTCATGAGCATGCTCGACTCGAAGAGCACGTGGTCGAGCACCTTGTCGGTCTCGGTGCGCAGCATATCGGCGATAGCCTGGTTGGCGGCTTCGAGCTTCTCGGTTGCATCGGCGTCCGCGCTCGCGGCGAGCTCGCGGTCGGTCGCGGCGATGATCGCGCGGGCCTTGGCGCCCACGGCCATCTGATAGCGCTCGATGTGCGGCGCGCATGCCCCGAAGTGCGGATCGGCGAGGCCGGCGATGATGCGGTTGGCCCAGTAGAAGCTCTCGGTCGTGACCTGCGCGGTGGTGTTGTCGAGATACGCCGGCGTCTTCGTGACGCTCGAGTAGAACGGCACGAGCGCGTTGAACGGGTTGCTGCCGAAGGCCACCCACACGAGCGGGCGTGTGGCCTTGGCGCCGTATGGGCGCAGCTGCAGCACGGCGAGCTGGCTGTTGCGGTTGATGCCGATGGGGCGGTAGATGCCGCGGGTATGCTCGTCGCCCTTGACGCCGTAGGGATCGTACGGCGTGCCCTGGTAGTGCAGCGACAGCGCGTACTTGATGTCCTCGATGGTCACCTTGCGCTCGGGCACGCGGCACCAGGGGATATCGTCATCCTCGGGGCGGAAGTCCGCATCCGGGCCGTCCCAGGTGTTGCTGTAGGGGTTGAGGAAGCGCTGGATGGCCCAGGCGCGCGGCGTGTTGTACACATGGTCGGAATCGCTTGCGCTGCCGAAGGCCTCGCGCGGGTTGAACTCGTTGCCGTCGCCGCCCAGCGTGAGATCGAGGTGGTTCTCGGCCATCCAGGCGCGCAGGTCTGCGGAGGCCATGAACTCGGTCTGCGCACCCTCGGCGTCCGCAAGGTCGAAGCGGTCGATACCCAGCTGGTTGGGCATGGTCACGTAGGCATCGTCGGGCACGCGGCGGGCGATCCAGTGGTGGCCGCCGATCGTCTCCATCCACCAGATCTCGTCGGCATCCTGGAAGGCGATGCCGTTCATCTCGTAGGTACCGTACCGCTCGAGCAGCTCGCCCATGCGAGCCACGCCGTCGCGGGCGCTTTCCATGTAGGGGAGCACCAGCGTGACCATGTCCTCCTCGCCGATGCCGCCGGGCGTGCCGGTTGCGGCGTCGTAGGCCACCAGCGGGTCGGCGCCCAGCACGCGCTCGTTGCTGGTGAGGGTCTCGGTGGCGCTCATCGCCACGTCGCGTGCCGAGAAGCCCGCCTCCTCCCAGAGGCCCTCTTTGAGGATGGCGTTGGGAAGCGCCGTGTAGCGCACGCCGCCCTCGGGCAGGGGAACCTCGACGTGGCTGATCACGCTCGTGTAGGTGCGCGGCTTGGCGGTGGGATCGACCACCGTGAAGCGCTTGGGCTCGAAGGTGCCGTTGGGCGAATCCTCGTTGCGGGCGACGATGGTCGACCCGTCGTAGCTGGCGTTCTTTCCTACCAGGATGGTGGTGCAGGGCATGGTGCCTCCTTTGCGGTTTGCTCGACGCGCTCAATGGTACGCCATCGGAGCGGGCTCCCCGCTGCGGTATGCTGTGCTTACACGGAAAGCGGAGAGGAGCTGCCATGGGCGATTCTGTTATCTGCACGGGCATGAGCGTGCTCGACATTCCGGTGCGCGGGCTTGCGGGCATCGATGAGGCGCACGAGCACAGCCGCGTCAAGCGTATCGGCATGAACCTCGGCGGCGACGCGGTGAACGAGGCGGTCGTGCTTACCAAGCTGGGCGTCAATACCAAGCTCTACACCGCGCTTTCAGACGATAACGGCGCCAAGGCGCTCGCGATGCTGCTCGACGATGCGGGCGTGGACCACAGCCTCTGCGAGCAGCGTCCCGGCACCACGACCTTCATCTGCGTTCCCGTGGTGCTGGCCAATGCCGAGCGCGTGTTCATCTCCGCCGAGAAGGTCAACTTTGCGCTCGACTTCGATCCCGACCCTGCGAAGATCGCGGGTGCGCGCGTGGTGACGCTCGCATCGCTGTACTCGCAGCCCTATACCGACCCCGCCCGTGCGCTCGCCATCGCCCGCGCGGCGCACGAGCAGGGCTCCATCGTGGTGGCCGATGTGACTTACGACAAGGCCAAGGGCACGCTGGCGGACTATGCCGAGGTGTGGCCCTACGTGGACTACTTCTTCCCCAACGACTACGAGGCGGGGCTGCTCACGGACGAGACCGAGCCCGAGGCCATGGCAGATGCCCTGCTCGCGACCGGCATGCGCCACGTGGTCATCAAGATCGGGCGGCTGGGATGCTTCTTCAAGAGCACAGACGAGTGCTTCACCGTGGCGCCGCACTTGGTAGAGCCGCTCGACACCACGGGCGCGGGCGACAACTTCTGCGCGGGCTTCATCTGCGGGCTTCTCGAGGGGCGCGATCATCGCGAATGCTGTCGGTATGCCAACGCTGCGGCTTCGATCTGCATCCAGCACGACGGCGCCTCGACAGGCATCGAGAGCCGCGCGCAGCTGCAGGCTGTGCTCGACGCCTATTAGGTAGTATTGACGACAAGACATTGACAAATTGGCAAAGGCCTGTGCGCGTATCCGCCCGTCAAGTATGATGCGGATAGGCATCAGAAGGGGGCGCCATGACCTTTCCGCAGCAGCTGAGGGCATATCTGGACGAGCTCGGGTGCACGCCTGTCGAGCTCGCGCGCGCATGCGGCATCTCTCCCTCAACCTTGAGCCGCTACCTCTCCGGACAGCGTGCACCCAGACCGCGTAGCGAGAGCTTCGAGCGGCTGTGCCAGGGCATCGTCAACTTGGGTGGGGACGGCTATGAGCTCGGAGTGGTCGCCGCGGCGCTCGGCGGAGAAGTACCGGCCTCATCGTTGCCCGATGAGGCCTTCTCGGAATCGTTCCGTGCGCTCGTCACAAGGCTCGGCATAAGCGGCAATCGCCTTGCACGGGTGCTCGGCTTCGATCCCTCGTACATCTCGCGGATTGCCTCGGGTCATCGTTTGCCGGCGAACCGCTCCTCGTTCGTGGCGGGAACGGCGCGTTATGTTGCGCGAACCTGCGCGGATGACCATCAGATAGGTGTCTTATCTGCTCTGCTCGGCGTCCCCACGTCGGATCTTGCAACTTATGGGCGCCGCGTTGCGGCCGTCAGCGCCTATCTCGGGGTTCCCGAAAGCGGAATCATCGAGGAGGGGGAGCAGGAGGATGCCCTGCCGTCTTTTCTGAAGAGCCTCGACGGTTTCGATCTCAACGATTTCCTCGTCAACGTGCGTTTCGACGAGATCAAGGTGCCCACGGTGCCCTTCTCGCTGCCTACGGTGAAGACCTATACGGGCATCGAGCAGATGAAGCAGGCAGAGCTTGACTTCTTCCGCACTGCGGCGCTCTCGCGCTCGACCGAGGACGTGATCATGTTCAGCGACATGCCCATCGAGGAGATGGGCTCGGACGAGGTCTTCGCCAAGAACGTGATGCTGGGCATCGCCGTGCTCGTGCGCAAGGGCATCCGCCTGCATAACATCCACAACGTGCACCGCCCGCTCCGGGAGCTCTGCATGGGCCTCGAGGCGTGGATCCCGCTCTACATGACGGGCCAGCTCGTGTCCTACTACCTGCCCGAGCCCACGGGCCAGACGTTTTTGCATTTCATCCGCTCTGCGGGAAGCGTCGCCGTTGCGGGCGAGGCAATCGAGGGCGACCAGGCGTCCGGCCGCTACACGGTGACCAAGCGCTCCGACGATGTGGCCTACTATCGCACCCGTGCCGTGCAGCTCCTCGACCATGCAAAGCCGCTCATCAGCGTCTTTCGCGATGGCGATGACGATGCGCTTGCCGCACGTCTCGAGGCGATTGGAGCGGATCCGGACGAGAAACCCATCGAGGTGGGGGAGGGCGTGTTCCGCAACATGACCGTCACCGTCGTGCCCGGCCGCTATGCGCTTATCGCCAAGGAGGGCACGCCGCGCGTGCGGCTCCTCACCGAGTATCCGACGCTCGTCTCGGCGCTCGAGGAATTCCAGCCGATGCTCTTTTCCGAAGACAGGCAAAACTAGGGGGTTGCCATGGCAGGTCTTGGAAACAACGTGCAGCTGCGGGACATCGCGAGCGGGTATGGGCTCTTCACCGCATCGCTTGGAGAAAGGTGGGAGATCGTCGGGACCTCGCTCGGCGCCCAGCAGACCTCGTCGAAGCCCTATGCACCGCATGTCGAGCTCTCGCGTCCTGCAGACGGAGCGGTCATGCGCCTCGACTCCGGCCCGGCAGGCACGCGCAACAGCACCGGGGCGAATATCATGACGGCCATGTACGGCGTGCAGACCATCGGCATCGATTCCACCAACTATGCCGACATGCCCGATCCATCGGATGCGAGTGCCGCATACGCGCTGGCGCAGCTCGCGGGCGTGGGCACGGCGAGCGGCCTGCATTACGACCGTCCGGTGAGCTTGGGCGATCCGGGGGAGGAGGTGCCGCTGGTTGCAGAGGTCATGCACCGTCAGCTGGGAGACCCCAACGGTTTCATGCCCACGGGGGACCCGTTCGTGGCGCGCACGCTGCACCTCTACCGCTTCGATCTGGGCGGCGAGCCTTGGCGCATGGCCGTTTTCACGCGCATGTACGCTGCCAAGCTGGGTGGATTCGACATGGGGGCGATCGGCGATGCGCTCGGTGGCATCGCGGGGTCGATTGGCCAAGCGTTCGGCGCCTTTGCAGGCCGGGCGTCCGGGCAAGTTCAGCAGGCGGGCGCGGGCGGCCTCAAGGGGATCCTCGATTTCGGTCTTCAAGGAGGGCTTATCGGCGCTGCGCTGCGCGGTGGCCAGCAGGGCGATGCGGCGCAGGCAAGCCAACAGCAGGTGCCATTCCAGCCTGCGCCCGCCCAGCAGCAGGCTGCAACGCCCGCGCCGCTTGGCTGCACGCATGACTTCGCCGCCTACACGAAGAGCGGCACCATCGTGTGGTCCATCGAGACGCAGGCCGCCTGCATAGGCCTGGAGACGGACTTCGAAGAGCGCCTTGCGGAGTTCATCCCCTTTGCGCTCTCCGCGCGGCTCCATTCCGATGTGGTGAGCCTGACGAGCCAATTCGTCGCTCGCGAGGCGGCGGCCATCCAGAACTCGACCAATGTGGCGCTCTCGCAATCGCAGGCGCGCTTCCAGGCGCAGCAGGCGGCCCATCAGCGCCAACAGGCGGCATACGATTCGTACAACCAGGCGTGGCAGGCACGCAGCGATGCCCATCACCAGGCGTTCCGTGCGGCGACCAACGCGCAGTTCTCCACGCCCGCGCCGGGCGCGGGAGCCCCCGACTACTCCGAGGCCATTCGCGGGGTCAACACCTACACCACCTCAGATGGCCGCGAGGTCGAGGTCTCCACGCATGCCGACCGCGCATGGGAGAACCAGGCGGGAGATGTGATCGGCACCTCTGGAGGATTCGAGCCCGGTGCCGATTGGACGGAGCTGCCGCGCACGTAGGCTAGAATCGTGTCTATGGATGCGACTCCCAACATAGCGCTGCCCGAGGGGCTTAGCTGGTACCGCGATGAGCAGGGCTTGGCGCTGGCATGCGGCGATATGCTGCTGCGCGGCGATTTTGCGCGCATGCTGCCGCGGTTGCGAGCAGATCGGCTTGCCCATGAGCTGCTCGTGCGGGCTGCGCGCGTGCGCGGCGCCGATGCGCCCGTCGCGGTGGATGCCACAGCCGGGCTGGGGGAGGATTCGCTGCTGCTCGCAGCTGCGGGGTTCTCGGTCACGCTGATCGAGCGAGACCCTGCAATCGCGGCACTGCTTTCCGATGAGCTCGCGCGGGCGGGGGAAGACGCCCAGCTTGCGGGTATCGTCTCGCGCATGAGACTGATTGAGGGCGATGCCGTGGAGGTGCTGCCTGCGCTGGGGTTCGTTCCCGATGTGGTGTTTCTCGACCCGATGTTTCCCGCCAAGCGCAAGGATGCGGCCACCAAAAAGAAGCTGCAGGTTTTCCAGATGCTCGAGAAGCCCTGCGACAGCGAGGAGGAGCTCCTCGCCGCGGCGATCGCTGCGCGCCCGCGCAAGGTGGTGGTGAAGCGCCCGCTCAAGGGGCCGCACCTCGGCGGCGTGAAGCCCTCGAGCAGCATTGCGGGCAAGGTCGTGCGCTACGACATCATCATCCCGTAGCTGGGACACTTATACCCGGTCATTTTGTCCCACGGCCTCCCTTCGCTAATTGAGACTGGGCATCGAATGGGCTATCGAGCCAGTCTCAATGGCTATTGAGACTGGATGGTTCGGAGAAATGCCTGGTAGATTAATACTCCACCGTCTCAACGCGACTTGAGACTGGGTTTTCGACCCAGTCTCAATTAATTGAAGATTGTCTCACATCCAGCTGGGACGAAAAGACCGGGTATAACTGTCCCACAAGCTCAGCTGGGACGAAAAGACCGGGTATAAGTGTCCCAGCTTACAGCAGGCCTTCCGCTTCGAGGGTCTGCTGCACGCGCGAGAAGTGCATGAAGACGCCCTGCTCGTTGAGCGCGCAGATCTCGTCCCACGTTGCCAGCCGCGCATCGATGGCCTCGCCGTCGAGCAGCTGCACGTCGTCGAGCGAGAAGTCCAGGTGGATGTGGTAGATGTCCACGATGTAGTTGTCGCCGCGCTCAAGGTCCACGTTCACGTAGCTGTAGGCGGGCGCAAGCTCGAGCCCGGCAACATCGAGGCCCGTCTCCTCCGCTACCTCGCGGGTGAGCGCCGCGCGCGGGGTCTCGCCCGCGCGCACGCCGCCTCCGCCGATCTCCCACCAGCCGGCGCCCCAGTGCTTCTCCATCGAGCGCTGCGTGATGAGCATGCGGCCGTCGGGCGCCTCGATGATGAAGAGCACATAGAGCATGTACTGGCCCTCGTGCAGGAATGCCCCCTCGCGCGGGATGGTCTCGCCTGTGGGGTTGCGGTCGCGGTCGTAGATGTCGATGAGCTCTTCCATGATGGAACCTTACATGGTGAATAGAGCCTGGCGCTTGTCGAAGTAGGTCCTGTTGAGCACGAACATGGCAATGACGCCTGCGAAGCTGCCGGTGATGGTGGCCCCGTCGAAGTATCCCACGATGGCGGAGATGGCCAGCGTGTAGAGGAGCGAGGCGCAACCGTTGACTACCAGCAGGAGCAGGTAGAGGTGCGGGCCATCGGACGCGAATTGGGCGAGGCGCATCCTGATGTAGAGCGCCACGAAGGCGATTGCGATGAGGAAGATGCCGTAGATGATGTCGACGACCTGAAGCGCAGGGTAGTTGCCGTACATATAGCCGCTGAAGCCGGTGCCGGAGAAGTCGAAGATGGTGTCGACTCCCATCCAGAGCAGGCCGAGCGCAGAGAGGTAGAGAAGCACACTCGTGAGCGCCTTGTACCACTTCATCTTGAGCCCCACCGACTCGGCGTAACTGACGCCCGTCTTGTTGTAGCCTGCGAAGAGCTCGCCGATGCTGGAGGGGAGTTTGACGCCTGCGATGGGCGTTCCCCACGCGGAGCCCTTGGGAATGGAAGCCTGCTGGTATGAGACCTGCTGCGGGTATGGGGCCTGCTGCTGGTACGCGGGCTGCTGCGTGTAGGCGGCCTGCGGCTGCGGCTGGTACGCCGCCTGCTGCTGCGCGGGCTGCACGGGCTCGGGAATCGGCGCCGGGGTCGGTGCGGGTGCTGGTGCGGGCGACACGGGCTCTGGCGCTGGCGCGGCCGGTGCGGCCTGCGCGGCGAGGCGGGTGCCGCAGTTGGGACAGAATGCCGTGGAATCAGAAACCTGGGTACCGCAGTTGGGACAGAACATGAATCCCCCGATCCTTATTGGTTGCTCTGCAGGTTAAGTATAGCGAACCGCCCCGGGCGTGCCGGGGCGGTCAGATCAACGGCCTAGTCCTTGTCGCGCGCCTTCTTGCAGGCGGCGCGCAGCTCGTCCACCACAATGCGCAGCGCCTTGATGCGCGCATAGCGCTTGTCGTTGGACTCGAGGATGTGCCACGGCGCGAAGACGGTGCTGGTCTTGGCGATCATCTCGTCGATCGCGGCCTCGTACTGGTCCCACTTCTCGCGGTTGCGCCAGTCCTCGTCGGTGATCTTCCACTGCTTCTCGGGCGTGTTCTGGCGGTCGGTGAAGCGCTCGAGCTGCGTCTGGTTGTCGATCTGCACCCAGAACTTGATGA
>CAMNAH010000029.1 GCA_946530775.1 uncultured Coriobacteriales bacterium | reverse complement strand
AGCAGGGTCATGAGGAGCCCACGGGAGCGGCCAAGGTCACACCTGCCTTCAACCTACCGTCGCGCTATGTGATCCACACGGTGGGGCCCATCGCGAACGGCCTGCCGTCTCCGCTGCACCGCGCGCAGCTGGCGCAGTGCTACCTGAGCTGCCTCGATGCCGCGGATGCGCTCGGGCTCTCCTCGATCGCCTTCTGCTGCATCTCCACGGGCGTGTTCGGCTTCCCGCAGCGCGAGGCCGCGCGCATCGCCGTCGACACCGTGCGCGACTGGCTCTGCGACCGCTCGTCCGACATGACGGTTGTCTTCAACGTGTTTCTCGTGCAAGATGAGGCGATCTACCGCAGCCTGCTCATGCCGCTGGAAAGGGGATGATCGCATGCCGTTCGACTACAAGAAGGAATACAAGGAGTTCTACCTGCCGCCGCGCAAGCCCACGATTGTGCAGGTGCCGGCCATGCGCTTCGTGGCCGTGCGCGGGTGCGGCGACCCCAACCAGGAGGACGGCGCGTACCAGGCGGCCATCGGCGTGCTCTACGGCATCTCGTACACCCTCAAGATGTCGCCCAAGGCGGGCCACGCCATCGAAGGCTTTTTCGAGTATGCGGTGCCGCCGCTCGAGGGCTTCTGGTGGCAGGACGGCGTCGCAGGTGTTGATTACACCCGCAAGCAGGACTTCCAGTGGATCAGCTGCATCCGGCTTCCGGACTTCGTCACGCGCGAGGAGTTCGACTGGGCGGTGGCGGAGGCTACGCGCAAGAAGAAGCAGGACTTCTCGGCCGCGGAGTTCATGGAGCTTGAGGAGGGGCTCTGCGTGCAGTGCATGCACCTGGGGCCCTACGACGATGAGCCGGCAACGGTCGACGCGATGCACGCCTTCATGGAGAGCCAGGGCTATGAGCTGGACTTCTCCGATACGCGCCGCCACCACGAGATCTATCTCTCCGACGCCCGCCGCACTGCGCCCGAGAAGCTCAAGACGGTGGTCAGGCACCCCATCAGGTAGTGCTATACTGCTAGCAGTCCCCAGCGAGAGGAACTGCTATGCCTGCAACCGTACAGCTCAACACGCGCATCGATCCCGGTCTCAAGGAGCGTGGCGATGCGGTGTTCGCGCGCGCCGGCCTCACGTCGAGCGAGGTGGTTCGTGCGGTGTGGGAGGAGGCTGCGCGCACACAGCAGGTGCCCGAATGCGTGCTCAAGCGCAACGATGATGCGCTCGAGGAAAAACGCAGGGCGGTTCGCGAGGGATATGGTCTTGCACGACGCATGGCCGAGGAGATGGGTATCCATCTTTCAGACGAGCCTATCGATTACAAGGCGCTGCGTGATGAGATGTATGACGAGATGGCTCGGAAATTCGAGGATGAGTATGCTTGCTCCTAAATCTTTGATGCTCGATACCAATATCTGGATAGGCTATCTCCTTGCTGAGCCGCCTCATGGAGAAGTAATTCTCAAGCTCATCGATTCGGCACTTGAGCACAACATCACGCTCATCTACGCGCCGACGACGCTCAAAGACGTGTTCTTTATCGTTCCCCGCAGAATGCGCGCCGACGATAACAACGAGGCGGGCAAAGCCTCATATGCTCCAGCTGCTTGGGCTTGCATTCGTAAGATAACCGAGATAGCCGTTGCTGCTCCGCAGGCGCTTGCAGAATGCGAGCTGGCTTGGATGCTGCGGAATACGCATGGCGATCTCGAGGACAACCTCGTGATCGCTGCTGCAGAAACGTGCAACGCAGACTATGTGGTGACCTACGATAAGCAGATGCTCGAGCGTTTTGCCCCCGCGTGCATAACACCCGAGCAGGCGTTGAAGCTTCTCGAAATGGTATGAGCCGCGTAGCTGCGTGCTAGGATGGTTGCAACTCTGTTTGAGAGCGGGAGGCAACGCATGGCAGAATCTGCACCCAAGCTGCTGTTTTTGGAGCCGGTCTTCGTGGAGAAGATCTGGGGCGGCCGCAAGCTCGAGACCGAGTTCGGCTATCGGATTCCCGATGGCCGGGTGGGGGAGTGCTGGGCCATCTCCGCGCATCCGCACGGCGACTGCCTCGTCTACGAGGGTCAGTACAAGGGGATGCACCTCTCTGAGCTCTGGGATGCACACCGCGAGCTCTTCGGTAACGCGCCGGGAGACCGCTTTCCGCTGCTCATCAAGATCCTCGATGCCGACGATGCGCTCTCGGTGCAGGTCCATCCCGACGATGCCTATGCGGCGGAGCATGAGGATGGCAGCCTCGGCAAGCGCGAATGCTGGTACGTGCTCGACGCCGATCCCGGCGCGCATATCATCGTGGGTCAGCGCGCGCATGACCGCGCGGAGTTCCTGCGCATGGTGCGCGACGGCGACTGGGAGAGGCTGCTCAACGAAATCCCCGTGCATACGGGCGACTTCTTCGCGGTGGAACCGGGTACGGTCCACGCTATTCTCGCGGGGACGCTCATCCTCGAGACCCAGCAGTCGAGCGACGTGACCTACCGCGTGTACGACTTCGATCGCGTGGATGCCAGCGGGAATGCCCGCGACCTGCACATCGAGCAATCCGCCGACGTGGTGGACTACGCCGCGGAGCCGCCCGTCTCGGGCAAGCTTACGGAGCCCGAGGTCGATGGCATCACGCACATGCTTCACAACGAGAGCTTCGACGTGTTCCGCGTGCGCGTGCATGAGGATGCTCCGATCGACCTTGACCAGCGCTGGGACTACCTCTGCATCAGCGTGGTGGCCGGTGCGGGCAAGCTCGAGGTCGGCGGCTATGAGCGCGCGATCCCTAAGGGCTACCACTTCATCGCGCTTGCGGGTGCGGGCACGCTGCACTTCACGGGCGAGATGGAGCTCGTCTGCAGCTACGTGGAGCGTTAAGAAGCTTTGCGAAGAGCCCAATCGGGGTCACGAGGACACAAAAACCCGCTGGTGCGTCAAAGATTCGGGAACGCCTCAGTATGGGTCGCTTATCTATGCATATCAAAGCGATTATATGCGATTTACATGCATAACTATTCATCGCCGGAGATGCCGAACCGTTATTCTGACGCACCAGCGGGTTTTTGCGACTACAAGCGTGCCTTCGAGGTGCCCGTAGGGCTGGTTTTAGATAGAATTGAGGTCGAAGGACAGTCGGCGCCCATATGCCAAGCGCCGGCACGAGAAGGGAATCGGTGCATGAGGGTCTAACGATGCAGCATCTATCCGCCTGAGCGTGCGGAAAGGCCAGCCGGCCTGCCGCTCGGCATGCATCGAAGGGATTCCCATGCAACTCAATCTTTCGAATATCGAATACTGCTATCCGCAGGCCGCAGCGCCCATCCTGCGCGGGATCACGGTTGCCTTTCCGCAGGGCTGGACCGGCGTCGTGGGCGATAACGGCTGCGGCAAGACCACGCTCGCGCGCATAGCATGCGGCATCATCGAGCCCGATCGGGGGAGCGTGGGGCCGTCGCATGTCTCGGCCTACTGCCCGCAGGACGCGACGCAGCCGCCCGATAATCTGGAGGATTTCGCTTCTGCCTACGATGGACGAGCGGTGCACCTGCGTGCAGTGCTCGGCCTCGAGGACGACTGGCCGTGGCGTTTCGAGACCCTCTCGGGCGGACAGCAGAAACGCCTCCAGATCGCATGCGCGCTGTGGCGCGATGCCGATGTGCTCGTGCTCGACGAACCCACCAACCACGTGGATGCCTCCACGCGCGAGGCCATCGCGCGGGCGCTCGCGGGATTCGCGGGCGTCGGCATTCTCATCTCGCATGACCGCGCGCTGCTCGATGGGCTTTGCTCGCAGTGCCTGTTCATGTCGGGCGGGAAGGCGGTTATGAGGCCGGGAGGCTACTCGCAGGCGTCAGACCAGGCAGCGCTCGAGCGTGAGAGCGATATGCGGGCGCGTGCGGATGCTCGGCGCGAGAAGAAGCGCATCGAGCGCGAAGTCCAGCGGCGTCGTGAGGTCGCCGACCAGAAGGAATCGAAGAAGAGCCTGCGCGGCAACGCCAAGCACGATGCCGATGCGCGGTTCAAGAAGCGTGCGGCCATCGTCAGCGGCACAGACGGCATCGCCGCCAAGCAGGCGGGAGTCATGGAATCGCGGCTGGGGCGTTTGGAGGATGAGCTCGCGGCGAAGCGCGTCGAGAAACGCTACGACGCGGATATCTGGCTGGAGGCAACGCCGAGCAGGCGTCCTGTGCTTGTGCGCCTGGAGGCATGCGAGCTGCCCCTGGGCGAGCGCGCCCTCGAGGTGCCGCCGCTCTACATCGCGCGAGATGACCACATCGGGCTTGTGGGCGACAACGGATGCGGCAAGACCACGCTCGTGAAGCACCTGGTCCCGCGCATCCCCGATGGCGTCCGTGTGCTCTACATTCCGCAGGAACCGACCGACGTGCAGTGCCGTGCGGCGCGGATGCACCTCTCCGACCTGCCGAGCGCTCAGCGCGGGCGCGTGCTCTCGATCGTGGCGCAGCTCAATTCCGAGCCCGACCGTGTGCTCGAGGGCGATGCGGTGAGCCCGGGCGAGATGCGCAAGCTCATGCTTGCGCTCGGAATCCTCGAGAATCCCGAGCTCATCATCATGGACGAGCCCACCAACCACCTCGATTTGGGTTCGGTCGAGGCACTCGAACGCGTGCTGGCGGCGTATCCCGGGGCGCTCCTGCTCGTGTCGCACGATGCGGCGCTGCTGGGTGCGACGACGGGCATCACGTGGCGGATCGGGCAGGTTGGAGCAAATCGAGTGCGCGTCGAGGTCTGCTGAGGCGACGGCCTACGCGTCTTCCTCCTCGGCCATGCCGAGGGACGCCCCCACGATGCCGGGCTCCGTGCTTCTGCGGTAGAGCATCCCCTCGTGCCAGAGCGCGAACCATACGGCCAGCGTGTCGATCACGAGGTTGATCTCCGGGTCGAAGCCGGTGAGCAGGGCGCCCGCTACGATGACCGCGCAGGTTCCGATGCGCCCTGCGGTATAGGCCTTGGTCCATTTGAACTCAGGCTTGTGGTAACGGCCGAGCATGAACGATGTGAGCAGGTAGAGCACCAGGCAGACGATGCAGTAGATGTTCTTGGGCAGGAAGGCGATCCTGCCATCCGACATGAACTCGAGCGCCACGGTGAGGTTGCCGATGATCACGATGATCCACGCCGTGATGGCCGTGAAGCTGATGCCGTCGGTCACCATGTGGTGGTCGAGCATGTTGTCGTGCTCGAAGATGTAGATGAGGAACAGGCCCACTACCAGCACGAAGATGAGTACGGAGTAGATCAGGGTCGACGTGGAGATCATGTAGGACGAGATGGCCACGATGGTCTCGCCGAAGGCGACGATGGTGAGCAGGGCGCAGCGCTCGGCCAGATGCCCGAAGCGCGCGGGCTTGCCGCGAAAGATACGCCGGTAGATTCCCGGCACGGTGAAAGCGCCCAGGGAGAAGATCATCGCAATGTACGTTACGACCACGCCAGGCAGGTCCTCGAGGAACACGGCTGCGGTGACGAAGATGAGCTCAACGGCGATGATGGCGATGACGGATTTCATGATGCGGCGGTCGTCCTCGTCGAGGTTGTCGTAGACGAGCAGCTTGTAGAGCCAGCTCACCAGAAGGTTGGCGAGGATGAGCGCCCACGAGGCGTTGAAGGTGAAGGCCGTCTCCTCCCAGTCGGTCTGGATGCCCTTCGAGAGGAAGTAGAGCAGGAACATGTTGATGAACAGGCAGACGTTGTCCGAGACGGAGCGGTCGCCGTAGCGGTTGATGAGCAGCGTGGTGTAGACCCACACCTGCAGGACTACGAGGAACGTGAAGAGGTAGATGACCCAGGTCTCGAGATCGGGGAACGCGCCGTCGACGTGGTGCATGAGCGACGTGATCACGCTGATGCAGTACACGAAGATGAGGTCGTAGAACAGCTCGATGTTCGATACGCCCTCCACGGGCACGTACGGACGCTTGCGCACGGGGACTCCTTGGTTAGAGAGTTTATCGAGTTCATGATACCCCCAGATCGAGGTAGCGGCGCGGCAGCGTTTGCCTCTGATGAGGAACAGATGTTCGCATATGTGCTATCATGCATTCGGTACAGGATAGGGGAGGGGCCATGGCCGCACATCAGGATATCCAGCAGTCGCTGTTCAGCATGCCCGAGGAGCCGTCGCCGCTTGCAGCGGAGGATGAGCTCGACCCGTCGGCGCCGCTCGCCGCGCGCATGCGCCCGCGCACGCTCGACGAGGTGGCGGGCCAGCAGTCGCTTATCGGCGAGGGCAAGGTGCTCCGCCGCATGATCGAGGCCGATACGGTGCCCTCGATGATCTTCTGGGGGCCTCCCGGCGTGGGCAAGACCACCATCGCCCGCGTCATCGCGCACCAGACGCGCGCCGCGTTTATCGACTTCTCGGCCGTGACCAGCGGCATCAAGGAGATTCGCGAGGTCATGAAGCGTGCCGATGCCGAGCGCGCGCTGGGTCGCAAAACCATCCTCTTCGTCGACGAGATCCACCGCTTCAACAAGGCGCAGCAGGACGCCTTCCTGCCCTTCGTGGAGAAGGGCGCCATCACGCTCATCGGCGCCACCACCGAGAACCCCTCGTTCGAGGTGAACGGCGCTCTGCTCTCGCGCTGCAAGGTCTTCGTCCTGAAGGCGCTCTCGCAGGGCGAGATCGTGGGCCTCTTACGCCGCGCGCTTGACGATCCGCGCGGGTTCGGCGGCCAGGATGTGCGTATCGAAGACGAGCAGCTCGAGGCCATCGCCACCTTCTGCAACGGCGATGCCCGCATGGCCCTCTCCACGCTCGAGATGGTTGTCTTGAACGGCGATGAGGCCGATGGCGTCGTCACCGTGACGCCCGAGGTGGTGCAGCAGGTCACCGGGCAACGCAGCCTCCTCTACGACAAGCTGGGCGACGAGCACTACAACATCATCTCGGCGCTCCACAAATCGATGCGCAACTCCGATCCCGATGCGGCCGTATATTGGCTCGCGCGCATGCTCGAGGCGGGGGAGGATCCGCTCTACGTGGCGCGCCGCATCACGCGCTTCGCCGCCGAGGATATCGGCCTTGCCGATACGGGCGCCCTCAACGTGGCGGTGAACGCCTTCCACGCCTGTCATTTCATCGGCATGCCCGAATGCTCGGTGCATCTTGCCGAAGCGGTGATCTACCTCTCGCTCGCGCCCAAGTCTAACAGCAGCTACATGGCCTACGAGCACGCCAAACGCGACGCGCTCGAGACCATTGCCGAGCCGGTTCCGCTGGTGATCCGGAACGCCCCCACGCGCCTCATGGAGGATCTGGGCTATGGGGTGGGGTACCGCTACGCCCATGACGAGGCCGATAAGATCGCTGCGGACATGCAGTGCCTGCCCGATTCGCTTGTGGGAACCGAGTACTATGTGCCCACCGAGGAGGGCCGCGAGGCGGCGTTCAAGGCGCGCTTCGAGCAGATCAAGGAACTGCGGCGTCAGGCGGACGGTTCCTAGAGCGATCTGCCCAGCTCATAGGCCTTCTGCGGATACGCGCTCGCGGCGGTCTGCCCGCGTGTGCCGCAGCCGCCTGCCAGCACGCGCCCGCAATCCTCGAGGCGCAGATAGCGCGCAAGCGTGGTGAAGTACGTATCGAGTGCATCGAAGGTCCAGTCGTCATCGTTCCAGGCAACGGAGAGAAACGCAGCCTTGCGCCTGCGCGAGCGCATGGAGTAGCTGAACGCGCAGAACCTATCGATGAAGCTCTTGAGCTGGCCCGATACGCTGAAGTAGTAGAGCGGCGTCGCAAAGACGAGCATATCCGCCGCGAGGAGCTTCTCCCGCAGACCGTCCATACCGTCGCTCTGCGCGCAGGCGCCCTCGTATCCGCAGGCGAGGCATCCCGTGCAGGGGGCCACATCGGCATAGGCCACATCGATGCGCTCGACCGTGTGCCCCGCCTCGCGAGCACCGCGTATGAACTCATCGGCGAGCAAAGCCGTCGAACCGTTCCTGTTGGGGCTTCCCTGCAAGACGATGATCTCCATGTGCCGCTCCTTCGCGCCTCTTCGCTCACACTGCATCAGATGATAGCTGCTCGCAGGCGCTACAATCTAACCAACCTTGTAGGCGTGCGGCGCGAGAAAGAACCCCGATGAACGCAGATTTCGAGAAACGCGCGATCATGGACCCGTCGGATTTCGTGGTGTTGGGCGATTTCGTGCCCAGCATTATCCAGGAGATCCGTTACCACTCCTCCTATAACTTCATCGGCGAGCGCATCAACGGCTACGAGGATCCGTGCGCGCTGCTCACCATCGAGGCCGCCCGCGCGCTCAAGGGCGCGGCGAACGAGCTCAACGCCCAGGGATTCCGCCTCAAGGTGTTCGACGCCTACCGTCCTGCCCGTGCCGTGCGCCAATTCGTGCTCTGGGGCATCGAGGACCTCGACCTGCGCATGAAGCCGTTCTTCTATCCCGACCTTGAGAAGCCCGAGCTTTTCGCGCAGGGCTACATTGCCAAGCAGTCGAGCCACAGCCGCGGAAGCGCCATCGATTTGACGCTGCTCGATATCGCCACGGGCAAGGAGGTCGACATGGGCAGCCCCTTCGACCTCTTCAGCGAGGTGTCGCATCCCGACTACGAGGGTGTCACCGACCTGCAGCACGAGATGCGCATGCTGCTCCAGAAGGCCATGGTGCGCAACGGCTTCAAGCCGCTCGACTGCGAATGGTGGCATTTCTCGCTCGAGGACGAGCCCTATCCCGATACCTACTTCGATTTCCCCAACGCGATCGAATATCTCAGGAAATAGACCGCTCACGGACAGAATTGCAACGTTTATGCCCGGTTGAACGCGGGGTTGAAGGCGACTAAACCGAAATATACTCGCCTTTAGCGCGCATCCATCCTAGTCTGTAAGCTGTCAAGAAGACGGGCGCTGCGATGCGCCCGTTGCCAGTTGGTAGCAGATCACGGAGGAGAGATCATGGCAAAGTTCGAGAATCCCGATCGCGTCGTCATCGCGCTGGGCGGCAATGCCCTCGGTGACACCCCCGATGAGCAGATCGCCAAGGTGCGCGCTGCTGCGCCCACGCTGCTCAAGGTTATCGGCATGGGCAATGAGATCATCATCACCCACGGCAACGGCCCGCAGGTCGGCATGATCCAGAACGCG
>CAMNAH010000028.1 GCA_946530775.1 uncultured Coriobacteriales bacterium | reverse complement strand
ATGCTCATGCGCGCGGGCGTGCCCTACAAGATCGTGGGCGGCACGCGCTTCTTCGACCGCGCCGAGATCCGCGACGTCATGGCCTACCTCAAGCTCGTGGTGAACCCCGCGGACGACGTGGCCGCGCTACGTGTGGTCAATACGCCGCGCCGCGGCATCGGCCAGACCTCCATCGACAAGATCCGCGGCTACGCGGCGCGCGAGGGGCTCTCGTTCTTCGAGGCCTGCGAGGCGTGCATTGCCGAGGAGAAGCTGCTCACACCCAAGGTGCGCACCGCCCTTGCCGATTTCTGCCAGATCATCGAGACGAGCCGCCACGTGGAGGGCGAGCTTTCGAAGGTCGTGGAAGCGATCGTCGAGAAGGCGGGGCTCGTCACCGCCCTGCAGTCCGAGTACTCCGTCGAGGCCGACTCGCGCATCGAGAACATCAAGGAGTTCTACGGCGTGGCAGCGGAGTTCGATGCGTCGCATGAGGTAGCTAGCGCCGACGATTCGAGCAGCTCCGAAGAGCTGCTCGGCGAACATTCCGCAGACGCGCCCTTTGCGGCGAGGACGTTCGCAGAGCAATCTTCGGAGCTGCCCGCCGTCGCTGCGGAGAAGCTGCCTGCCTTCCTGGAGTGGCTCGCGCTTCGCTCGGATCTGGATTCGCTCAACGGTTCCACCACCGCGGCCACGCTCATGACCGTCCACTCTGCGAAGGGCCTCGAGTATCCCGTGGTCTTCGTCGCGGGTCTCGAGGAGGGTATCTTCCCGCATCGCGGCACGAGCGACGGTCCCGCCGATGCCGAGGAGGAGCGGCGCCTGGCCTACGTGGCCATCACGCGCGCCGAGCAGCGCCTCTACCTCACGCATGCCGGCGTGCGCCACGTGTTCGGCAGCGTGCAGGCCAACCCGCGCAGCCGCTTCATCAACGAGATTCCCGAGGAGCATCTCAAGTACGAGGGCATCGGCTCTGCGGGCTTCTCGGGCACGGGCTGGGACAAGCGCGGCGACCGCCACGGCACCTTTGGTTCGGGCCGTGGCTCCGATATGTACGGCGGCCGTGTCTTTGGCTCGGCCACGCGCTCGTCCGGCGGCGTCAAGGCTCCCGAGCCCATCAAGGCCGACGCTGCGAAGGCCGCCGAGAGCTTTGCGGTGGGCGACCAGGTGTCGCACAAGACGTTCGGACCGGGCACGGTCATCGGCGTCGACGGCGATGCCATCGAGGTGCGTTTCTCCCGCACGGGAAAGACCAAGAAGCTGCTCAAGGGCTTTGCGCCCATCGTCAAGATCAAGGGGTAGGCAATGAAGATCGCAATCATAGGTGCCATGGTTCCCGAGGTGGAGCTGCTGCGCGACCGCATCGAGGGCATGCGCACGAGCGTCCATGCGGGAAACGAGTTCTACGAGGGAACACTCGCCGGCGCGCCCATCGTGCTCACGGCATGCGGCATCGGCAAGGTGCACGCCGCCGCGCGCACGCAGGCCCTCATCGACCACTTCGCGCCCACCCACATCATCTTCACCGGCATCGCGGGCTCGCTCGATGCGCGCATCGACATCGGCGATATGGTGGTCTCGACCGATTGCGTGCAGTACGACATGAGCGTGTCGGTGTTCGACTATCCGCTCGGGCTCGTTCCGGGCTTCGACCAGATTGGCATGGATGCCGACGAGGGGCTTCGCGCGCTGGCGGTCGAGTCGGTGCGCGCCGCCACGCCCGAGGTGGGCGTGTTCGAGGGCCGCATCGCGACGGGCGACCAGTTCGTGGCCTCCTCCGAGCAGAAGGAGTTCATCCACGATACGTTCGGCGCGCTCTGCTGCGAGATGGAGGGCGCTGCCGTGGCGCAGGTTGCCTGCGTCAACGAGATCCCCTTCGTGGTGGTGCGCGCCATCTCCGACAAGGCCGACGATTCCGCTGCCATGGACTATCCCGAGCTCGAGCTCAAAGCCTCGCATCAGAGTGCCGTGATGGTCGAGGAGATGTGCCGCCGCCTCGCCCAGTGAGACAAAGGGAAACGCCCCTTTTGTCTCATGATGCGGATCAGCGTTCGCAGACGGCGCGCGCAGCCTCGCCGATCATCTCCGAGATGGTCGGATGCGGATGTATGGTCGCGGCAAGCTGCTCCGCCGTGGCACCGAGGTTGATGGCGAGCGCCAGCTCGGCCACCATGTCGGTCGCGCGCGGGCACACGAGCTGGGCTCCCAGGACGGCATGCGTCGCAGCGTCGCAGACGAGCTTGATATAGCCGCTCTCGGATTCCTCGATAAGGCATTTGCCATTGGCGCCTGTGAGCGCCTTGCCGCAGACGACCTCGATGCCCGCAGCCTTCGCCTCGTCCTCGGTAAGGCCGACGCTCGCAACCTCGGGTGAGAGGTACACGCAGGAGGGCACGGTCTTCTCGTCGACCGGCGGCTCCTTGCCAGAGATGGCTGCGACGACGTTGCGAGCCTGTGCCTCGGCCATATGCGCGAGCTGGATGGTGCCCGCGCGCGCATCGCCGATGACCCAGATGCCCGGGATGGACGAGCGCCCGCTGGAATCCGAGACGATGGCCCCGCGCTCGAGCTCGGGTTTGTGCCCCTCTCCGAACAGCCCCGCCGTGTTGGCGCGTCTGCCCGTTGCGATGAGCACGCCCTCTGCTGCAAGCTCGCAGGAATCCCCCTTCTTGTTCCTGTAGCGGACGCGCATGGCGCCGGGTTCGCCCTCGATCTTCTCGACCTTCGCCGAAGCCTCGATGGCGATGCCGCGCTTCTTAGCGTGCATGGCCACGCGCTGGGCGATCTCGCGGTCCATAGGCGGCAGGATGCGCTCCATAGCCTCGAGCACATGCACCTCGCTTCCGGCGAGCGCGAAGAAGAGCGCGAGCTCCATGCCGATGACGCCGCCGCCCACGATGATGATCGAGGCGGGGAGGGGAGAATCCCCTTCGAGCAGGTCGTTGCTCGTATAGACGCCGGGAAGGTCGGCGCCTGGGATGGGTGGGATGCTCGGGATGGATCCCGTGGCGACGATGATATCGCGCGCCTCGTACGTCTCGCCGTTGCACGAGATGGAGTTCGGTGCGATGATCTGCGCGAAGCCCTCCACGATCGTGACCTTACGCGTCTTCATGAGCTTGGCGATGCCCGTACGCAGCGCGTCGACCACGCCGTCGCGGCGTTCGCGCAGCGTGGAGAGATCGCTTATTCCCGCCTCCGCATCATGGAGCATGGCCTTGGTGGGGATGCAGCCGCGGTTGAGGCAGGTGCCGCCCAGTTTGCCGGCCTCGAAGAGCACGGTCGAGAGTCCGCGGCGCGCAGCCTCGTCGGCTGCCGTGTAGCCGCCCGGGCCTCCGCCAATGATTGCAACGTCGAACTCCATAGCGGGCTCCTTTCAGATGATGAGCGATACGATGTCGCGGGCAATCGCGCCGTCCGAGAAGATCGTGCTGAGCCGCTGCTCGAGCGAGTCCCTGTCGAGCGCGCAGCCCACGAGCGCAGCGGGGGCGGCCTCGAGGGCATCCGCGTCGAGGCCGTCGGAATACAGGGCCGTTTCGGTGATTGCGCCGTGCGCAGCGGAGAAGTCCAGGCGCACCGTGCCCCAGTCGAAGCGCGCGTGGCGCACGATGTCGAGCGTGTGCGCATCGCGCAGCAGCCAAGCGGGGGAGCGGTGCCGAGCGGTTTTCTCGGCAAGCGCAGACGCATCGATGCGCTCCTTCGGGAAGGGCGTGACGAGCGATCCGAAGACAGTCTCGAAGCCGCCTACCAGCTCTTCCTTAAGATTGTCGATGTCGAGATCGGGCTTGAGATCGACGAGGTTCATCACGCGCGAGCGCGCAGACGGCACGCCCTTGGCGCCCAGCTTGAGCGGTGAGACGGTGAGATAGCGCGAGAGATTCTCGGGGTCGACATAGACCATGAGCGTCCCATGGTGGAAGCTCTTGCCGCCATGATGGTAGTAGGCGTGGCCGGAGAACTTGCGCCCGTCGATGGTCAGATCGTTGCGGCCGCTGCGCTCGGGATAAATGCCGAGCGCCCTGAGCGCGCGCATGAGCACGTCGGTCTGCGCATCGAGGTCCCAATCTGCGGTGGGCATGATGAAGGTGAAGTTGAGGTTGCCGAGGTCGTGGTAGACGGCACCGCCGCCCGAGAGCCTGCGTGCGAGCTTTCCGCCATCGGCCTCGAGCGCCTCGATGTCGCACTCGTCATAGGCGTTCTGATTGCGCCCGATGACCACGGTGCGCTCGTTCTGCCACAGGTAGAGGATGGCCTCGTTCTCGCCGCATGCATCGAGCAGGCATTCCTCACGTGCCAGGTTGCCGTACGGGTCAACCTGGCACGATTCGTATATGCTGCAGCGTGCGATCATGCCTCGGCGCCAAAGTCGAAGCGCAGACGCGGGTTGCGGGCGGCGCCGACCTCGTCGGGCCTGCCGATCGGGCATTCGAGCGGAGCCTCGTGCAGGCGCTCGCCATTCTCATGCGCCTCCTGCCAGATCCTGTCCATGATCTCGATGAAGGCGTCGAGCTCGGCCTTGCTCTCGGTCTCGGTGGGCTCGACCATGAGGGCCTCGTGCACGATGAGCGGGAAGTACATGGTGGGTGGGTGGATGCCGAAGTCGAGCATGCGCTTGGCGACGTCCATCGCAGAGACGCCCGTCTCGGCCTTGAGCGGTGCGACGTCGATGACGAACTCGTGCATGCAGAGCTCGCCGAACGGAACGGTCCACGAGCCTTCGAGCCGCTTCATGAGGTAGTTGGCGTTGAGCACCGCATGGGCGGATGTCTCGGGCAGCCCCTCTGCACCGAGCATCGCGATGTAGGCGAGCGCGCGCACGACCACGAGGAAGTTGCCGTGGAAGCTGCGCACGCGCCCGACGCTTTTCTCGGGTTTGAAGAGCTCGTAGCCCTGTTTGCCCTTGCGCACGAGCGGGCTGGGGAGATACTGCGCGAGGAACGCCTTGCAGCCCACGGGGCCCGAGCCCGGACCTCCGCCGCCATGGGGCGTCGAGAACGTCTTGTGCAGGTTCACGTGCACGCAGTCGAAGCCCATGTCGCCGGGGCGCGCGTGGCCCATGACGGCGTTGAGGTTGGCGCCGTCGTAGTAGCACAGGCCGCCGGCCTCGTGGATGATGCGGCAGATCTCGAGGATGTTGGGATCGAAGAGGCCCAGCGTGTTGGGATTGGTGAGCATGAGGCCCGCGGTATCGGGGCCGACGGCTGCACGCAGCGCATCGAGGTCGACGCCGCCGGCATCGTTGCTCGGAACCGAGACCACGGTGAAGCCCGCCATGACCGCGCTTGCGGGGTTGGTGCCATGCGCGGAGTCGGGGACGATGATCTTGGTGCGTGCGGTGTCTCCGCGCTCCAGATGATAGGCGCGGATGAGCAGAAGGCCCGTGTACTCGCCGTGCGCGCCGGCTGCGGGTTGGAGCGTCACCGCATCCATGCCGCAGATCTCGGCGAGGGCATCGGCGGTCTTTGCCATGACGCCGAGCGCGCCCTGCACGGTTGAGGCGGGCTGCAGCGGGTGGATATCGGTGAATCCGGGCAGCGCCGCGACCTGCTCGTTGATACGCGGGTTGTACTTCATGGTGCAGGAGCCCAGGGGATAGAACCCGTCGTTCACACCGTGGGTCTGCTTGGCAAGCTCGGTATAGTGGCGACCGAGCTCGATCTCGGCGAGCTCGGGGAGATGCGGCCGCTGCGTGCGCGCAGCCCCCTCGGGGAGCGCGGGCATATCGACGTCGAGCTCGGGCAGGATGGTGTGGGCATGTCCCGGGGTGCTTCTCTCGAACAGGAGCTTCATGAGAGCCCCACCTCCTTCAGCGCGTCGATCAGGGCATCGATGCGACCCTTGGAGTTGAGCTCCGTGGCGCACCAGAGCATGCCCTCGTCGATGGCAAGTCCGCAGAGGATGCCCTTCGCAGCGAGCGCCCGCTCGATCGCGGCGGCATCGCCGGGCACCGTGGTGACGAACTCGTGGAAGAAGGGCCTGTCTGAGACGAGCGCGAATCCCAGCTCGCCGAGACGGTTGGCCAGGTAGTGGGCGTGGGCGTAGGAGAGCTCGGCTGCGCGGGCGAGCCCGGCGTCGCCCATGGCAGCGAGGTAGACCGATGCGGTCATGGCGCAGAGCGCCTCGTTGGAGCAGATGTTGGACGACGCCTTCTCGCGGCGGATGTGCTGCTCGCGCGCCTGGAGCGTGAGCACGTAGGCGCGCCGCCCCTCAGCGTCGCACGTCTCGCCGACGATACGGCCCGGGAGCTTGCGCATGAGGTCCTTGGTCGCGCACATGATGCCCAGATACGGGCCGCCGAAGCCGAGCGGGAGCCCTAGGGGCTGGCCCTCGCCCACGGCCACGTCGGCGCCGTACTCGCGCGGGGTCTTGAGGATGCCGAGCGAGATGGGGTTGAAGCCCTGCACGAGCTTGGCGCCGGCGGCGTGCGCCGCATCGGCGATGGCGGCGACGTCCTCGATGATGCCGTAGCGGTTGGGGCTCTGCACGTACACGGCGGCGACCGTGGCATCGAGCGCCGCGGCGATGGCGGCGGGGTCGGTCGCGAGGTCCTTGTCCGCGGGCACGACGGTCACGGGGACGTTTCTGCTCGCGCAGTAGGTCTCGACCGTCTCGATGACGTGCGGGTGCGCCGTCGCGGAGACGACCACCGTCCCGCGCTTGCGGTCGAGGCACATGAGCAGGCCCTCGGCTGCCGCGGTTGCGCCGTCGTAGACGCTCGCGTTGGAGACGTCCATGCCGGTGAGCTCGCACATCTGGGTCTGGTACTCGAAGATCGACTGGAGCACGCCCTGGCTGATCTCGGCCTGGTAGGGCGTATAGGCCGTGAGGAACTCCTCCTTGGAGGTCACGGTCTTCACGATGGCGGGGATGTAATGGCGGTATGCGCCTGCGCCGCGGTAGACGTCCCTGAAGCGGACGTCCTTATCGGCGAGGTCCTCGAGATGCGCGAGCGCCTCGAGCTCGCTCATGCCTGACGGCAGATCGAGCTTGTCGATGCGCGCCTCGGGCGGGACCTGCCGGTAGAGGTCGTCGAGCGATGCGATGCCGACGGCATCGAGCAGCTCGGACGTCTCCTGGGCGCTCGCGGGGATGTAGCTGCCCACGGTGCTTACGCCTCGCTCTCGCAGACGGCGGCATAGGCCTCGGCGTCGAGCAGGTCCTCTGCCTCGGTGACCTCGCCCACGCGCACGATCCAAGCATCGTACGCGTTCTCGTTGATGAGCTGTGGCGCATCGGCGAGCTCCTCGTTGACCTCGACGATGGTGCCGGAGACGGGGGAGAAGACGTCGGAGACCGCCTTGACGGACTCCACATCGCAGAACGCCTCGCCGGCAACGACCTCGTCGCCCTCCTGAGGCAGGTTGATGAACACGAGGTCGCCGAGGGAGTCCTGTGCGAAATCGGTGAGGCCGACGGTGTAGACGCCATCCTCCTCCAAGACCCACTCGTGGGAGGACGTGTAGCGGAGGTTCTCGGGGATGTTGAACATGGTCTCTTCCTTTCGTTGACGGCCTTTAGGCGTGCTTGTAGAACGGCATGGGGACGATCTTGGCGGGGATACGGCGCCCGCGGACGTCGACCTCGACCTCGGTGCCCACGGCGGCGTGATCGCTGCCGACGAGCGCCATGGCGATGGCCTTCTTGAGGTGCGGGGCGAAGGTGCCCGAGGTGGTATGGCCGATGAGCTCGTCTCCGATGTAGACATCCTGGTGCTCACGGGCGATGCCGCGGCCCGTGACCTCGAGGCCCACGCGGATGCGCCGGGGCTCGCCTGCGGCGATGAGGGCTTCGCGGCCGATGAACTCGTCCTTGTCGAGGCGCACGCCCAGGCCGAGCCCTGCTTCGAGCGGCGTGATGGTCTCGTCCATCTCGTGGCCGTAGAGCGGCATGGACGCCTCGAGGCGCAGCGTGTCGCGCGCGCCGAGGCCGCAGGGGATGAGGCCGAACTCGTCGCCCGCCTCGCGCAGGGCATGCCAGAGCTCGACGCCGTGCTCGGCTGCGACGTAGATCTCGTAGCCGAACTCGCCGGTGTAGCCGGTGCGCGAGACGATGCAGTCGAAGCTCGCCACATCGATGCTGCGCACGCAGGTGTAGTATCCGGCGGGAAGCTCGTCGGCGTTGCAGAGCTTGGCGAGCACATCCTTGGCGCGCGGGCCCTGCAGGGCGATCTCGACGAGGGAATCGGAGATGTCCTCGATATGCGTGCCCGCGAGGAGGTTCTCGCTCATATGCGCGAAGTCCTTGAGACGGTTGGAGGCGTTCACCACGACGAACCACTCGTCGTCGGCGAACTTGTAGACGATCAGGTCGTCGATGCAGCCGCCGTCATCGGTGCAGAGCACGCCGTAGCGCACCTTGCCGACCGGCATGGCGCTGTAGTCGTTGGTGATGATGTGGTTGAGCGAATCGAGCGCGGTGGGGCCGGTGAAGAGGAACTCTCCCATGTGCGAGACGTCGAACATGCCCACGCCGGTGCGCACGGCCTCGTGCTCGGCGATGATGCCCGTCTCGTACTGCACGGGCAGCAGCCAGCCCGCGAAGGGGACGATCTTACCTCCCTCGGCAACATGGACATCGTACAGGGGCGTTTTTCGATCCATGGTCGCACTCCTTCCTTAAGGAAAAAGGGGCAGGCATCGGCGACCAAGCATCGCCAAAACCTGCGCCCCTGTCATGCAACCTGAAAGATTCTCCGCCCGCGCGGATTGCTTCTTCGGTGGCCCCGCGGCCTTTCCAAGGTTCCGTCTGGAATCGGTCCTTTTGCCTGAGAGTTCTTGCCTCCCCTTCGGCGCCGTACCTGCGGTCTCTCCCGATCCCGTCGTCCGGAATTATTCGATTGTTGATTTGAGGATACCGTGGCGGATCATGTGAAGCTCCGTCAAAACCGCAGACGGCCTATCGACCTGCCTAACGGCCACGGGAACGGCCCAAATGAGACAAAAGGGACGTTTCCCTTTGTCTCAGAGACAATGGGGGACAGGTCTTGTCGTTCACCATGGCGGGATGGGCTGTCGAGAGCTTAGACGATGTGAACCGTTCGCGAACGGAGCATACCGTTCATGAACGGAGCAGGAATCGGGGCGTGAAATCTACTCCGTTCGCGAACGGAGTACACCGATTGCGAACGGAACAACCCGGAAACCGCTCAGCTCAGCACGAACAGCGTGAACGTTCCCGTTCCCACGAGCGCATCCGCATCGTCATAGAGCTCGACGCCGCACACGATGAGCGAAGCGCCGCGCTTGACCACATGGGCGTGGGCGCGCAGCGAAGACGATCCGCGCACGGCGCGCAGGAAATGGTATTCGCCTGACGAGGTGGTGGCCATGATGCCGTAGCTCGCCGCGGCGGTGCCGGTGGCCACGTCGGCAAGCGTGAGCAGCACGCCCCCATGCACGGTGCCCAGCAGGTTGAGATGCTCGGGCTTGAGCGGCATGACCGTATCGGCCTCGCCCTCTGCAAGGCGCAC
>CAMNAH010000027.1 GCA_946530775.1 uncultured Coriobacteriales bacterium | reverse complement strand
CGACCAGGCGCTTTGCATGCTCGATCACCATCTCGGCAACCTTGGTGTGGTTCTCGGCGGGCATATCGAACGTGGAGGCAACCACATCGCCCTTGATGGAGCGCTCCATGTCGGTGACTTCCTCGGGGCGCTCGTCGACGAGCAGGCAGATGAGATGGACCTCGGGGTTGTTGTGCGCGATGGACTGGCAGATCCTCTTGAGCACCGTGGTCTTGCCGGCCTTGGGGGGCGAGACGATAAGGCCGCGCTGGCCCTTGCCGATAGGCGCCACAAGGTCGATGGCGCGTCCCGTGATGGAGTCCTTGCCGGTCTCCATGGTGAGGCGCTCGTTGGGGAAGATGGGCGTGAGGTCGCGGAAGCGCGGACGATGGCGCGCCTCCTCCGGATCGTGGCCGTTCACGGTAGCGATGGAGGTGAGCGGCGGATACTTGTTGCCGGAGCGCGCGGGCGCCACGGTGCCCACGAGCTGATCGCCTGGACGGAGCCCCATCTGCTTGACGATAGACTGGTGCACGAAGGCATCGTCATCGCCCTCCATGTAGTTGCCCGTACGCAGGATGCCGTAGCCCTCGTTGGCGATCTCGAGCAGACCCTTGACGGTCTTGAACCCCTCTGCGCGCGCAGCACCCTCGAAGATAGCCTCGACGAGCTCGGCCTTCTTCATGCCGGTGTAATCGATACCGAGTTCGGATGCCTTGGTACGCAGCTCCCCCACCTTGAGCTCGGCGAGCTCCTCGCGAGTCAGCGTGGGCTCGGCAGCCGCGCGGCGGTTGCGGCGGCTCTGGTTCTTGTTCTGGTTGCCGTTGCCCTGGGGCTGGGCGGCATTGGCCTGGCCGTTCTGGCTATGGCGCCTGCGACGCGAGCCGGTCGTGCGCTCCTGCGGAGCAGCCTCGGCACCCTCGGTCGCAACGGGTGCGGCCTCGGCGAGCGTGGTAGCGGGCATGGGCGTGGCCTCGGACGAGGCGAGCGTTGCCGCCTGCGTCATGCGCGTCATCTCCTCGATCGAGGAGAAGGGCTGCTCGTGCTTGGCCTTTGAACGACGCGTCCTGGTCTTCGCCTTGGGCTTGGCCTCTTCGGAGTCCGCGGGAGCGGCATCGCCCTCTGCGGGCGCAGCCTCGACAGGCGCAGGGGCATTCTCAGCGGCTGCGGGCGCAGCTTCGGCAGCAGGCTCTGCAGCTGCGTCCTCAGCGGCCTTCTTGGTGCGGCGGCGCGTCGTGCGCGTCTTGCGTGCCTTAGGCGCCTCCTCGGTGCCATCAGACTGCTCTGCGGGCGCGGCATCGACTATGGGAGCCGCCTCGACGCTCGGGGCGGACTCGATGGTTTCGGGTGTTTCTTCGGCCATGGAAAAGCCTTTCTCATTGGATGGTGCGTATGGGATAGCCAATCGCATATCCCGAATCTTCTCCCGACAAACAACATGGACAAGCAGCATAAAAGAGGAATCGATTTATCTAAGCGGGAGGATGCCTCGGCAAGCGCCTTGGACTATGTTGAAGGATACCATAAGCGGATGCAATTGCAAGTCCGCCCATGCGACGTGCAGATACCGACGACGGATGCTGCTTAGTTGGTCGATGAGTTGCGCGGCCTGCGCTTGACGATCATGCCCTCGATGCACACGATAAGGTCCTCGGCCATGAGCCTGCCCTGATCGGTGAGCAGCGCCTTGACGGCCTTGGAGCCCGGCACGTCGCGCTTGACGAGCCCACGGTCCTCGAGCGCCTGCACGGACATCGAGACGGTCGGCTGCAGAAGGCCGAGCGCGCCCACGAGAAGCGCGATGGGCACGCCCTCGCGATCGTTCAGGCAAAGACCCAGAAGGATGAGGTCGGATGCCTGCACGTAGTACTGGCCCATGGCGAGCAGGTATCGCTTGACGCGCTCGGCATCGATGCGGGTGAGCACCTTCCCGCGCGAGAGAACCTGGCGCACATCGGTGCACAGGCCCATAAGCGTCTCCCTACCCTTATCGGTGATCTCGCACACAACGTTGCGGCGGTCGCTCTGGCCGGGCGTGCGATCGATAAGGCCGAGGCTTGCAAGGTGGTTGGCACGATGCGTCATGGTGGGGCGAAGCGCATGCTGCCAATTTGCAATCGATGAGGTGGGCAGCGGCTCATCAGATGAGTCGAGCAGGGCGAGAACGGCCGCCTCCTCGAACGTCAAACGTGAATTGGAGGGTATATCCTGGCGCACTAGGTTGTAAGCCCTGCGGATTGCGATATATTCGCGTACGTCCACCTATATCCTCCAAGCTGCGATGCCGCACAGATTTTATGCAAAAAGATTAAGTAAAAAGATATAAGAAATCAGCCCGTCATTTAACGGGCTGATTTTTTTGTTAAATAACTATTCATATATTCTCTACATACGCTCGGGCGATGAGACTCCAATCAGCTTGAGCGTAAGCGCGAGAACGCGGCGCGTGGCGTCGCAGGCGGCAAGGCGCGCCTTGGAGAGCGCAGCGTCCACGGGACGGCCCTCGCTCGGCAGAACCTGGCACACGGTGTAGAACGAATGGAACTGGCCGGCCAGCTCCTCGGCGTAGTGCGTGAGGCGGAACGGCGCACGGTCGCGTGCAGATGCCTCGATGAGGCTCGCGAACTCGGAGAGCTTGCGGGCAAGCGCGTTCTCGGTCTCGTCGGTGAGCAGCGAGACATCCGGATCGGCACCCACGGCCATCTCGGCAACCTTGTCCATGCCCAGCTCAGCGGCCTCCTCGAACGTGACGCCGGCGGCACGGCGCAGGATCGAGCAGATGCGCGCGTGGGCGTACTGCACGTAGTAGACGGGGTTGGTGTTGTCCTGGCGCTTGACCACCTCGATGTCGAAGTCGATCATCTGGTTGGCCGACTTGGAGACGAGCGTGTAGCGCGTGGCGTCGGCGCCCACCTCGGCGAGCAGCTCGTCGAAGGTGACCATGGTGCCCTTGCGCTTGGACATGCGCACGGCCTCGCCGTTACGGAGCAGGTTCACAAGCTGGCCGAGCAGGACCTCGAAGCGCCCGGGATAGCCGAGGGCCTCGCAGGCAGAATCGACGCGCTTGATATAGCCGTGGTGGTCGGCACCCCAGATGTCGATGACATGCTCGACGCGCTGGAACTTGTTCCAGTGGTAGGCCACGTCGGAGGCGAAATAGGTGTATTCGCCGTTGCTCTTCACGAGCACGCGGTCCTTGTCGTCGCCGAAGGCCGTGGAGCGGAACCAGAGCGCACCGTCGTCGGTGGTGTAGGTGTGGCCCATCTCTGCGAGCTTGTCGAACGCGCGATGCACCGCGTCCTTGCCCTCCTCGTCGGGCACATAGAGCGAACGCTCGGAAAACCACACGTCGAAGTCGCAGCGCGCCTCGTGGCAGGTATCGCGGATGGAGTCGAGCATCATGCGGTAGCCGCGCTCGCGGAAGCTCGCGCAGCGCTCGTCATCGGTTGCGGCGACGAGCGATTCGCCGTCGATCTCCCAGAAACGGGCAGCGAGATCGATGATGTAGTCTCCGCCGTAGGCGTTGCCGCCGAGCGCCTCGTTGAACGCCGCGGTGTAGGGGAAACGCGCAGGATCAGCCTCACGCCCTTCCTCCTCGGCCGCCGCGGACTCCTCGACGAAGGCCTCACGGTCGTCATAGAGGGCGTTCTGAGCCTCCGCGAGGGTCTTGCCCTCCCCCACCAGCTTGGCGATCTGCAGGTAGCGCACGGCGATCGAGGAACCGAAGACGTCCATCTGCGAGCCGTGGTCGTTGATGTAGTACTCGCGCTCGACATCGTAGCCAGCATGCTCCATCACATTGCAGAGCGAGTCTCCCAGAGCCGCCCAGCGGCCATGGCCGATGTGCATGGGACCCACGGGATTGGCCGAGATGAACTCGACCTGGACCTTCTGGCCGCCGCCAAGATCGGACTTCCCGAAGTCCTCGCCCTTGGCACGTACCTGGTTGAAGACGTCGTTTGCGGAAGCCGTGGAGAGGTAGAAGTTGATGAAGCCGGGGCCCGCGATCTCGACACGGTCGACGCCCTCGGCCTCACCGATATGCGCGACGATCGCCTCTGCGATGGCGCGCGGTGCCTTATGAGCGAGCTTTGCCGAGCGCATGGCAACCGTGGACGAGAAATCGCCGTTGGCGGGGTCCGCTGGGCGCTCGATGCCCGTGTCGGCCACCTCGAAGGCATCGAGCTCTCCCGATGCCTGGGCAGCCGCCAGCGCGGCGCGGATAAGAGCATCCAATTGTTCCTGCATGTGCTAGTCCCTTCCGGATCCGGAGCGCTCCTCCTGCGCGAGCTTGCCGCGGAATTTGGCAAGGCCGAGCTCGAGACCCACGGGATAGGCCTGCGGGTTGAGGAAGCGCGTGATAGCGGGGTCGAGGTGCATGAGGGCATACCGGCACCTCTCGCGCGATTCCGCGATGGTGGGCGGCTCCACCGCGCGCACGCCGTCATGCACGATATGCTCCATGAGCTCGCGCGGCGTGCCGGCGAGCGTGTAGGTGTAGTAGGCGTCGAGGATGTCCTGGACCACATTGCCCTCGCCCTCGGACACCGAGTCGTCGATGATCATGTCGCCCGTGGGGCAATCGCTGTCGTCATAGAAGCGCTTGATGTGCTGGATGCCGGGGATGGTGCGCTTGTAGGCGGCCTCGGAGAGCTTCATGACGGGATCCCACGGCTCGTCTGCGGACGCTTTGATGGCGGAGAGCTTGTAGACGCCGCCGAGCGAGGGCTGCGGATCGCAGGTCGCGAGCTTGGTGCCCACGCCGAAGGAGTCGATGGGGGCACCCTGCGCGAGCAGCGACTGCACGAGGTACTCGTCGAGGTCGTTGGAGACGGAGATCTTGATATAGGGAAGCCCCGCCTCGTCGAAGGCCTTGCGCGCGGCCTTGGAGAGCTTGGCGAGGTCACCGGAGTCGATGCGGACGGCGCTGAGGCGCTCGCCTACGGCCTCCATCTCCTTGGCGACGGTGATCGCGTTCTCGATGCCCTGGTAGACATCGTAGGTGTCGAGGAGCAGGCAGCAGTTCTTGGGGCTCGACTTCGCGAAGGCGCGGAACGCCTCGAGCTCGGTGGGAAATGCCATGACCCACGAATGAGCATGCGTTCCGAACACGGGAATGTCGTAGAGCTTGCCAGCGAGGATGTTCGAGGTGGAGGAGCAGCCCGCGATGTAGGACGCACGGGCGACGGCGAGTCCGCCGTCGGGTCCCTGCGCACGACGAAGGCCGAAGTCCGAGACGGGACGCCCCTCGGCAGCGCGCACCACGCGGGAGGCCTTGGTGGCGACGAGCGTCTGGAAGTTCACAAGGTTCAGAAGAGCCGTCTCGAGAAGCTGGCAGTCGATGACGGGGCCTTCGACGCGGATCATGGGCTCGCGCGGGAAGACGATGTCTCCCTCGGGGATGGCCCACACGTCCACATGCATGCGGAAATCGCGCAGATAGTCGAGGAAGCCCTGCTTGAACATGTCGCCGCCGCCGGGAGCCTTGAGGGAGGCAAGGTAGGCGATGTCCTCGTCGTCGAAGCGGAAGTTCTCGACGAGCTCGGCAACCTGGCCGATGCCGCAGGAAATGGCGTAGCCGCCTCCGAAGGGGTTGTCGCGGAAGAAGGCGTTGAAGTTTGCACGGGCATCGATCATGCCCGACTCCCAGAACCCCTGGGCCATGGTGAGCTCGTAGAGGTCGGTGTTGAGGGAGACGTCAGTCGGTTTGGTGCGGTCGGTGAGTGACATGATTGCCTCGAATCTCTAAGGTACGTGAACCTATCACGTGCTAGTTACCGAAGATGGTCATCAGGATGAAGACGATGGCGATACCTACCACGGCCACGATGACGACCTTCTGGCCAAGCGGCATGTTGAGGTCATCCTCGTCGGGCTGCATGATCTTGCGGCCGCGCTCGCGTGCTGCTGCGTCCGCGGCATCGCGCTCGGCCTCCTGCGCATTGCGCGCTGCCTCGGCCTTGAGGGCCTCGAGCTCGGCACGCTCCGCTGCGGCGGCCTGGGCCTGCTCGCGCTTGGCCTTCTCGGCACGGAGCGCCTCGAGCTCGGCGCGTTCTTCATCCGAGAGGGCCTGATTGGTATCGGCCATGCATCCTCCTTCTGAGGTTATGGGCATATCCAATTCAGTCTATACCAACGAGCTGGGATTATTTGAGTTCGGGGCCGATTACCCCCGAATAATCAAAGGCAGGAACGAAGCTCTCGGACACCGTGCCCGACTCCTGCCACCACATGCGCTCGAAGCCGAGGTCGTCGGCATGGTCGAGCACGAACTCGTATTCGTCGGCCGTGACGGTACGCGAGAGCTCATCGGATCGCGTGCGGCAGCGGTCGTTGGGCGTGTACTGGTTCATGACCGAGATGTCCACGTCGTTGCCGCAGATATCCCACACGCGGTCGAGAACGGCGCATGAGTCATCCGCGTGGCCGGGAAGCACCAGATGGCGCACGATGATGCCGCGGAGCATGCGGCCGTCATCTCCATACGCAGCACCGCCCGCATTCCTCAGGTGCGCCACCATGCGCTCGAGCGCGGCAGCGGCGACCTCGGGATAATCGCGCGCACCGGAAAGCCGACCTGCGAGCACAGGATCGGCGTATTTGAAGTCGGTGAGCCACACGTCGACCGTATCGGCGAGCGCATCGACCATATCGGCGCGCTCGTAGCCGGAGGTATTGCAGACGATGGGAATCGTGAGCCCTGCAGCACGGGCAGCCGCCACGGCCTCGACGATATGCGGGGCATAGTGCAGCGGCGTCACGAGATTCACGTTGAGGGCACCGCGCTCCTGCTGCTCGAGCATCATCTGAGCGAGGCGAGAAGGCGTGACGGCAAGGCCCGCACCCTCGTGCGAGATCTCGTGGTTCTGGCAGAAGATGCAGCGAAGCGCACATCCCGAGAAGAAGATGGTGCCCGACCCCGCCTCGCCCGAGATGGGCGGCTCCTCCCAAAAATGGAGGGCGCTGCGTGCAACCATGAGCTGCGCGCTCTCGCGGCATACGCCCCGCTCGCCCGCCGTGCGGTTCGCACCGCATCTGCGCGGGCAGAGCTCGCAATGCTCGTATGCTGCAAACGAGAGATCCATGCCGAAACCTTAGAAAAAAGCACCCCTCGCTGAGGGGTGCCGGGATTGATGGTGGAGATGAAGGGGTTCGAACCCTCGGCCTCGGCGTTGCGAACGCCGCGCTCTCCCAACTGAGCTACATCCCCGATGGCTCTTTCGAGCAATAGGCATTTTCGCAATGATGCGCGCAAATGTCAATCGGTATTTCGACCCCGAAGGGTGAATCATCACACTGTCGCCTCCCGCGGAAGCGTTATGAACCCACCTTCCTAAGGTGGGCGTCCCGACCGCCGGTTCCAGCTTCCACAACAGCGGAGGATGCCTGTACTGTGCGCGGCCGTTCGGACTCCCCTGCAAACATTTGTCGGTTCACCCAGTTTGTTCCGCAGGAGGGCGACAACTCAACTATAAGCGCTGGCTTGGCTGTTTTCCATCTCTTCTTGGTCATACGGTTGAGAAGAACACCATCCTCTCCAACTGGTCTATCATAGAAAGATAAGTGCGATCATGCAGTTGGAGGCCTCTTGAGCTTTTGGCAATCACATATCTGTTTCTTTCTGGCGGCGCTGATCGGCTGCTTTGCTACGGTGCCCATCGCCAAGAAAGTTGCGGTCAAGCTCGATGCCGTCGACTACCCCAGTGCGCGCCGCATCAACAAGACGCCCACGCCGCGCATGGGCGGCCTCGCCATCGTCTTCGGACTCGCATGCGCGGTGCTTATCCACCATCTGGGCGGAAGCCTCGGGCTCTGGCCCGCGATCCTCGAGTCGTCACCGCATCTGCATCTCAACTATCCCCTGCTCATCCTCGCCTTCGTCGCCGTCTTCGTAACGGGCGTCATCGATGACATCCGTTCGCTCTCGCCTAAACAGAAGCTCCTCGGGCAGCTCATCGCCGCCATCATCGCGGTAAGCTCGGGACTTGTGATCGGTGTCATCGACAATCCCTTCGCTCCCGGCTTCATCGAGCTCGGCTGGCTTGCCTATCCCATCACCGTGGTCTATCTCGTCGCCTACATGAACATCATCAACCTGATCGACGGGCTCGACGGGCTGGCTGCGGGCATCTCGCTGTTCGCCAGTATCACGATGCTCATCCTCTCGATGTGGGCAGGGCGCCTCGATGCGGCGTTCCTTTCGGCTGCCGTAGCGGGATCCACGCTGGGGTTCCTCCGCTATAACTTCCATCCCGCATCAATCTTCATGGGCGACTCGGGTGCGCTTACCCTGGGATTCGCCCTGGGCGCCATATCGCTGCTCTCGGTCACGCGCGTTGCGGGCCTCACCACGCTCATCGTGCCGCTTGTCATCGCGGCCGTGCCCATCATCGACACCTTTTCGGCCATCGTGCGCCGCACGCGTGCCCACGTGAGCATCGGAACGGCCGATAAGGGCCATATCCATCACCGCCTCATGGACGAGGGCTTCAACCAGCGCCAGACCGTGCTCGTGATCTACGCATGGACGGCGCTCCTCTGCGGCGGGTCGCTCATCATGACGCAGGTCGAGACCGTTCCCCGCATCGCCATCTTCTTGCTGCTGCTTGCCATGTCGGTGATGTTCTCCGCGCATCTGCGTCTCTTCGAGCCCGTGCTGCTGCACCACTACAACCCCAAGACGGGAAAGGACGAACTCGTCCGTCCCGGCGAGGAGGGTTTCGAGGAGGAAGTCGAGAAGCTCGAGGAGCAACATCATCTCAGCGCATAGGAAACGGCCCCTCCGATAGAGGGGCCGTTCTCGATTAAAGTCTGCTAGATAATCCGTGAGCGCTAGGCGGAAATGCCGCCCTCGGGATCCTGCTTGGAGACGAGCATGTCACTCAGAACCGAGTTCTGGCCCGCATACTCGCTGGGGAGCACCACCGTGGAGCTGCCCTTCTTGGCGAACTCCTCCATCATGCCGATCCACTGCGTGTACTCGAACAGGCGGTTGGCCTCCTCGGAGTCAAGCTCGGCGCCCTGGATGGTGTCGATGGACTCGCGGATGCCGCGCGCGATGGCGATGCGCTGGTTGGCGATGCCCTCGCCCTCCTTCTCCATGGCCTCGGCCTTAGCAGCGGCAGCAATGACCGTCTTCTGACGCTCGGCCTCCGCCTCGTTCTTGGCGGACTCGAGGTCGTTCTTGGAGGCGATGATGCGGTTCATCGACTGCTGAACATCGACGGGGAGCTTGATCGACGTGATGAGCGTGGTCACGATCACATAGCCGTACTCGCGCATCTTGGCCGAGACGATCTCGTCGATGGCCATGGCGATGGCGTCCTTCTCGGTGAAGACCTCGTCGAGCTTGCGGCTCGGGATCTGCGAACGAAGGGCGTCGGCGAAGTAGTCGCCCATCTGAGCCACGGGATCGGTGAGCGTGTAGAGCGAGCGGTAGATGCCGGAGCCGTCGGGCGTCTGGTAGTCCACGTGGTACTGAACGGAGACGTCCAGCTCGATGGTGACGTTGTCCTCGGTCTTGGC
>CAMNAH010000026.1 GCA_946530775.1 uncultured Coriobacteriales bacterium | reverse complement strand
TCGCGGTAGAGCTTGGCGTGGATGAGCCTGCACATGAGGTGGTCGAGCTCGCAGAGCACCGGCGTTATCTCGGAAACGCCCAGCTCGGCCATGTACTCGGCGATGGGGCAGCGCGTGTATTCGAAGAAGATGCCGTCCTTGTGGTGCGTGTCATCGAATGAGACGCGCCACGTGGTGTCGAACTCGCCCTCGTGCGCCTGCGCCCATGCCTCGGCCCGCTTCATGCCCTCGAGCTGGAAGTCGAGCCCATGCTCGCCGCGATTGCCATCTCTGACCAGGCCAACGGCCTTGAGCACGGGAAGCCCCAGCACATCGGCCGTCACCTGGCGCAGGTCGTCCACCGAGAGCGCGCCCTCGGAGCCCATCCACAGAGCGACGAACACCATCGACTCGCAGAAAGTCCCTAGCATGGGGTTGTCATCGCCCAGATCGGGTGCGCAGAAGAGCAGGTCGGCGTAGGCTTGCCTGCCCTTCTCGTAAGCGCGCGCAGCGATCTCCTGCCCGAAGCGCTTGGCGATCGAGCGCCGCGCGAACGGGGCGATGAGGTACCAGAACTGGGGCCTCTGCGGGACCATGGTGCTTTGGGCAACCGGCTATGCGCGGTTGAAGACGTCCTTGATGAACTGGAACATCTCCTGGGCGGCGCTGGAGTGCTTGAGGTAATCGAACGTATCGAGGATCGTCTCGAGCGTCATGCCGGCATTCTTCATGCTGGTGACGAGCACCTGCAGGTTATGCATGGTTTCGTCGTCAAGCACGCCGCCCGCGATGCTCTCGAGCATCTCTTCGGGGATCTCGTAGACTTCCTGCTTCTCGTCTGCCATGGTTCTTCCTTTCTCACGGCCTTTCAGGTACTACAACAAGTGATACGGACGGACCACCCAATCGGTCTCATATCGGGTACGTTGAATATGAAATTGGGGGCGTTCTCAAGCTTGGTTCGCCGTCTGCTCAGATTGGCTAGCGCCACTTCTCCTGCTCAGGGCTCTCGTTGGTCCAGTCGGCGAGGTATCCGCGCTGGCCGATGGCACGCATCACAGCGTCCATGCCGCGCGTGGTGAGCTCGATGTCCTTGAGGAAGATGCGGATCGAGACGCGCACGCCGTTGGCGGTGGAGCCAAGATAGCGCACCTCGGTGGACTCGTCGGTGCGCCAGCCGTTCTTGTCGAGCGCCGCATCTGCCAGCTGCTGGATGTCATCGGCCACGCGGTTGAGGTCCAAACCGGGCTTGATGTCGCATTCCACGATGTAGCGCTGCGCCATCTTGCCGTCGCGGCGCATGAACTTCTCGCTCATGAGGGTGGAGTTGGGAACCACATGCGGGTTGCCATCCTTGTCGCGCAGGGTGGTCTGGCGCCAGTTGATGTCCATGACCTCGCCGCGCAGATCGCCCACGTCCAGGTGGTCGCCTACCGAGAAGAGGCGCGTCACCACGATCTGGATGCCGGCGACGATGTTCTTGATGAAGTCCTGCAGGCCCAGCGAGACGAGCAGCGTGGTGACGCCCAGCGCCTGCGCGATGCCGCCGAGCTCCAGGTGGAAGACGTTCTCGCCCACAAGAAATGCGGCGGTGAGGATGACGGCGGCACGGATGATGTTCACGACGATGGACACCTCGCCCATGGACGAGTTGCCCAGCGCGAGGCGCACGAGGCGCGTGATGTAGCGCGATGCGACGATGGCGACGATGACGATGCCGGCGAACAGGAATACGTTGACGATCTGGTCGCTTATCTCGAAGCCCCCGAGCGTGAGCGCGGAGAGCGTTGTGCCGAAGAAGTGCATATATCCTCCCGTAAACGTATTCGCCATTCAGAATAGCACGCCGCGCACATCGATAGGCTACAATGCAGGTACAACCGTATAGGCCTGCTCGTGGAAGGAGCTGCTATGATCCGTACCAACAGCGTAGAGCTCACCTCCTTGCCTGCAGCGATCGCCTATCGCCGCAAAGGGGCATCTGGTGATGCTGCCATTGTGATCGTGCGGGCTGACGAGCCCCAGCCCGGAATCGCCACCATCTCCAAGAGCTCCGGCGAGCCCATCCTCGCCGCAAACACACCCGCAGCCTATCCCGTCGAGGCCTTTGCCGAGGCCATCGCGCTTACCGCCGGAATGCCGTACCACAAGCTGGGCAAGCCCGCCGCACCCGCGCTCGTATCCGCTCCCGTGGAGGACGAGCCTGCCGACGAGGCGGCCGAGACCCTCATCGACAGCGCCGAGTACCAGGCGGTTCTCGATGCCTTCACCGACAAGAACGGCAAGTTCTCGTACGACCTCATGAACAAGAGCATGATCCAGCTCGCGCACCGCAGCACCGTGGTTGCCAGGATGGTGGCTGCGGCCGCGACCGAGAAGGAGATCCTCGAGTACGTGGTGGGCACGCGCCTGCGCAACATCACCGGCAACCACGACCTCACCGACGAGCAGGTCGCCAAGATGGCCGAGCTTATCGACGAGATCGACCCGCGCGGCGCATTCAAGGAACTCAAGGCCAAGATCCGCGAGATGAGCGGCAAGGCGAAGAAGAAGTAGCGGCGTGGTCAAGCGGTAAAGATGCGGGCGGGCTCTCGGGCCCGCCCGCTTTCTGCGCCTATAATGGTTTCCGTTCAAAAAGACAGGACGGCAGATGGCGGGCACCGAGACAGACAACTACAAGCGCATGACCGAGGCGCCCATCGCGCCGCTCATCGTGCGCCTCGCCATTCCCACCACGCTCACGATGCTCGTGACCAATATATATAACCTCGTCGATACGGCCTTCGTGGGGCGGCTCGGCACCAGCGCGAGCGGCGCGGTGGGCATCGTCTTCGGGTTCATGTCGATCATCCAGGCGTTCGGGTTCCTCTTCGGCCAGGGCGCGGGCAGCATCATCGCGCGCAGGCTGGGGCAGAAGAACAACGGCGAGGCGAACGTCGTGGCGTCGACGAGCGTGGTGCTCTCCTTCTCCGTGGGCGCCCTGCTCGCCCTGCTCACCGAGCTCTTCCTCGAGCCCCTGATCGTGCTCATGGGCAGCACGCCCACCATCATGCCGTTCGCGAAGGACTATATCCGCTTCATCCTCGTCGCCACGCCGTTCATGACCGCGGGGTTCACCATGAACCAGATCCTGCGTTACGAGGGCAGGGCGGCGCTCGGCATGGTAGGCATGGTCACGGGATGCGTGCTCAACATCCTGGGAGACGCGCTGTTCATGTTCGTCCTCGATATGGGCATCTCGGGCGCCGGGCTCTCGACCGCGCTCTCCGAGGTGGTGAGCTTCTCGATCCTGCTCACCATGTTCCTGAGCGGCAGGTCGATCTCGCGGCTCTCGATCAAGAGCTTCTCGCCTGATCTTGTCCGCATCGCGGATATCGCCGGCACGGGATTGCCCAGCTTGCTGCGTCAGGCGCTCAACGCCTTGGCCACGATGCTGCTCAACAACCAGGCTGCGGTGTACGGGGACGCCGCCGTTGCCGCTATGAGCATTGTTGGCCGCATCATCTTCTTCGCGTTTTCCGTTGCCCTGGGCATAGGCCAGGGATTCCAGCCCGTGGGAGCGTTCAATTACGGCGCGGGGAAGTATGGCCGCGTGAGGAAGGGCTATCGATCGACCCTCATCATCGGCGAGGCGTGCATGCTCGTAGCCGCAGCGGCGCTGCTCGCCGCGCCCGAGGCGCTGATGGTGCTCTTCCGCGACGACCCGGAGGTTGTCGTCATTGGTGCGTTCGCGCTCAGACTGCAGGCGCTCTCGCTGCTCCTTATGCCGCCCACGGTGGTTACGGAGATGCTCTACCAGACCACCGGGCACAAGCTGGGTGCCTCAGCGCTTTCGCTGATGCGCGGCGGCCTCATCTTCATCCCGCTCATTCTGATCTTGCCGCAGGTCATCGGCCTGCTGGGCGTGCAGATGGCCCAGGCTGTCGCCAATGCGGCGGCGGTTGTTCCCGCGGTGCTCTTCGCGGCGCACTTCTTCCGCAACCTGCCGGAAGAGGCGCCTGCGCGCGAGGCTACGCCAGGAAGATGATCGGCTCGCCCGTGGTCGCCACCACGCTGTCGCGCACCTCGACGGGCGTCGCGTCGATCAGGTTGATGTAGGTGCCGTCGGCAACGTCCACCGACGTCTCGCAGGTCATGCCGCTCAGCGAGAACACGCCCACGGCGCGGCCCCACTCGCCCTCGCGTGCGAGCACCGCTATGTCGTAGCCGTCATCGGCGCGTGCCGAGAAGAAGTCGTCGCAGCCGAAGACCTCGTGCTTGATCTGGCCGAGCCTCGTCATGAGCGGCGAGAGGTCCTTGCCCGTGTCCCACTCCACGAGGTCCTTATCGAAGAGCCCCACCGTGTGCGCGGACGCCGCCTCCTCGCCCGCATAGACAAGCGTGGCGCCCTTGAGGAAGTAGATGAACGCGGTGAGGTTCTCCAGCGAAAGGCCGCGGCCCAGGCGCGAGGCGATGCGCGGCAGGTCGTGGTTCTCGAGGTAGCGCATCTTGTTGAAGCCGCGCGGATAGACGGTCTCCTGGAACGAGACCAGGTCGAGGTAGTGGGAGAGGGGGGCGTGGCCCATGATCCAGGTATCGAAGACGGTTTGCACGTCGTAGGAGTACTCCATGTCGAATGCCGCGAAGGCCTCGGCGTCGGTGGCGCTGTAGAGCCCGCGCCTGCGCATCTCGGCGCCGAACTCGCGATGGATCGTCTCGGCGAGCCAGATGCAGCCGGGACGCACCTCCTCGCAGGCTGCGCGCGCCTGCTCCCAGAATTCGACGGGCACGAAGCTCGCCACATCGCAGCGGAAGCCGTCGACGATGCGCGCCCACTGCACGAGCGTCTCGATCTGGTAGTCCCAGAGCGCGCGATCCGCGAAATAGTCGAGGTCGATGATGTCGGTCCAGTCGCCCACGTGGTTGCCGGGGTTGCCGTCGGGCTTCTTATAGAACCACTCGGGGTGCGTTTCCCAGAGCACCGAGTCGGGCGAGGTGTGGTTGTAGACCACGTCGATGATGCACTTCATGCCCTCGGCATGGATGGCGTCGACCAGCGCCTTGAAGTCGTCGAGCGTGCCGTACTCGGGATTGACCGCGCGGTAGTCGCGTATGGCGTAGGGGCTGCCCAACGTGCCCTTGCGCGCCTTGGTGCCCAGCGGGTGGATAGGCATGAGCCACACGATGTCGGTGCCCAGCGCGTGGATGCGCGGCAGGTCGGGGATGACCGCGCGGAACGTGCCCTCCTCGGTGTGGTTGCGGACGAAGATCGAGTAGATCACGGCCTGCTGGAGCTTCTCGTTGATGGCGTGCGGCATGCTCGTACCCTTCCTGTTGGGATTTCGGTCGAATGATACTCCACGGGTCGCCTTGAGGTGGGCCTGGGACGCAAAAACCTGCTGGTGATGCACATAAGCTGCAAAGAGCGGGCATGGCGGAGCGCGTATGCACGACGGCTGCATGCATGGGGCGGTGTATGCAGTATGAGAAATCATGATGCGGTCCACTACGGGCGCCTACATCACTAGCGGGTTTTTGATATGCGAGACATCGCAGGCGAATGCAATGACCGCTCGCCGGCGAAAATACAACGTTCACGGAAGAAAATAATTAAACCGCTAGTCAATCTCGTCCCTACCAGCGCAAAATACTTCTGGAAACGTTCCCAGAAACGTTTCCAGTTATGATATCGTAGAAACAAGCATCTAATTAGGTAGTCAAAGAAGCGTCGTATGGCCACTATCAAAGACATAGCAGCGTATTGCAATGTCGCCGTGAGCACCGTCTCGCGTGTGCTCAACAATCATCCCGATGTGAGCGCCGATACCCGCGAGAAGGTGCTCCAGGCCGTCAGCGACCTCCACTACGTTCCCAACAACGCCGCACGCGATCTGGTCCTGCCGCAAAGCGACATGATCGGCCTCGTGGTGCGCGGCGCCGAGAACCCCTTCTTCACGCCCATCATCCGCGCCATCGGCAGGAGCTGCGAGGCCAAGGGCTACACCATGGCGCTCCACCAGATCCCCGCCGACGCCGACGAGGTGGGGGAGGGCGCCAAGCTCGCGCAGTCCAAGCGCCTCAAGGGCCTCATCCTGCTCGGCGGCCGCTACGACTACACGTGCGGTGAGCTCAAGGCCATCGGCGTGCCGTTCGTGTGCTGCACCTACACCAACCACTTCGGCGATCTCGACCGCGACGCCTTCTCGTCCGTCTCGATCAACGACAAGGCCGAGGCCACGCGCGCTGTCGACCTGCTGATCGAGCAGGGCCACACCAAGATCGCCATCCTGCTCGACTCCACCTGCGACCGCTCCATCAGCGAGCGCCGCTATAAGGGCTACTGCAAGGCGCTCGAAGCTGCGGGCATCCCCCTCGACGAGGGTCTCGTATGCGAAACGGGAAGCTTCTCGATGGAGGCCGCGTTCAAGCGCACCGCGCAGCTGCTCGCCGAGCGCCCCGACGTCACGGCCATCTTCGCCGTGGCCGACACCATGGCCATCGCCGCCATGAAGGCCATTGCCGACGCGGGCCGCACCGTGCCCGATGACATCTCGATCATTGCCATCGACGGCATCGAGATGTCGCTCTACACCACGCCCACGCTCACCACGCTTGCGCAACCGCAGGCGCTTATCGGCGAGAAGGCCGTGGAGATTCTGGTTAACGTGCTGGACAACGGGGCTGAGAACAGCCACGTCCGGCTCGAGACAACCCTGAGGCCCGGGGGAACCGTGGGCCGCGTACATCCGTAGACTTGGCGCAGAAGGACGCTAAGCAAAGACAGGAGGAGAGAGTTATGAGCAAGAAACTTACCCGTAGGGCCTTCCTCGGCACCACCGGCCTCATGGCTGCCACGCTCGCCGCTTGCGGTGGCAACGGCGGCGAGGCCCCCGCTGACGGCGGCGAGGCTCCGGCTGACGGCGGCGAGACCCCCGCAGCTTCCGGTTCCGTGTACTGGCTGAACTTCAAGCCCGAGCTGGATGAGACCGTCCAGAGCCTCGCCAAGAAGTACACCGAGACCACCGGCGTGCCCGTGAAGGCCGTCACCGCCGCTTCCGGCACCTATCAGCAGACCCTGCTCTCCGAGATGGACAAGTCCGAGGCCCCGACCCTCTTCGTCATCGGCAACGCTGCCGGCGTCCAGGAGTGGGGCGACTACGCGATGGACCTCAAGGGCACCGCTATCGAGTCTGAGCTCTCCACCGACGCCTACAACCTGTATGACGAGAGCGGCAAGCTCGTCTCCATGGGCTACTGCTATGAGTGCTACGGCATCGTCGCCAACGCCGACCTCATCGAGAAGGCTGGCCACAGCATCGACGACATCAAGGACTTCGAGAGCCTGAAGGCCGTCGTCGAGGACATCCACGCCCGCGCTGCCGAGCTCGGCTTCGACGCCTTCGTCGCCACCGACATGGATGACTCCTCCAGCTGGCGTGTCACCGGCCACCTCGCCAACCTCGAGTACTACTACGAGGAGCAGGACAACGGCGACTTCACCGCTGAGACCTCCGAGATCACCGGCGCCTACATGCAGAACTACAAGAACATCTACGACCTCATGATCAACAACTCGCTCGTCGATCCCACCACGCTCGCGACCGGCGGCCATGACCCCGCGAACCAGTTCACCAGCGGCCAGGCTGCGTTCTTCCTGACCGGCTCCTGGGACTACGCTTCCCTCTCCGCCGCTCAGCCCAACGTCAAGATGCTCCCGTACTACTGCGGCGTTGCCGGCGAGGAGAAGGCCGGCCTCAACTGCGGCACCGAGAACTGCTGGGCCATCAACGACAACGCGTCCGATGAGGACAAGCAGGCCACCATGGACTTCATGGTCTGGCTGGTCTCCGACCCCGAGGCTTCCGGCGCTCTCGTCGAGCAGCTCGGCATCCTCCCCTACAAGAACGCCGTCGAGTCCACCAACGGCTTCCTGAACGACGCCGCCGCCTACACCGACAACGGCTGCTACGTCATGGACTGGGCCACCAACTATCAGCCCAACGTCGACCAGTACCGCGCCGCCCTCGTGTCCGCGCTGAACGCCTACAACGCCGACCAGTCCGATGCCAACTGGGACGCCGTCAAGACCGCCTTCGTCGACGGCTGGGCAACCCAGTGGAAGGCTGCCAACGCCTAGGCTCCTAACCGTACGCACGTCATGGCCGGGGCGGGCTCTGCGCCCGCCCCGGTTTCATCTACACGCTCGTCGCACGGAAAGGAGTTGAGACAAGCATGGTATCCAGGAACTCCATCAGGACCGCTACGCGTCGCTGGTCGCCGCTGTTCATCGGCCCGGTCGTCGCGGCGTTTATCATCGGTTTCGTTTGGCCGTTCTTCCAAGGCATCTATCTCTCGTTCTGCAAGTTCAAGACCATCTCGAGCGCCGAGTTCATCGGCCTCGGCAACTATGGCAAGGCTCTGGCCGACGTGAGCTTCCAGCACTCGTTCTGGTACACGGCGCTCACCGCCGTGGTGAGCCTCGTGCTCATCAACGTGCTGGCCTTCATGGTGGCCTACCTTCTCACCCAGAACCTTAAGGGTTCCAACATCTTCCGCACGGTCTTCTTCATGCCCAACCTTATCGGCGGCATCGTGCTGGGCTACATCTGGTCGATGATCTTCGACGGCATCCTGTCCGCCTACAACACGTCGATCCTGCTCAACACCACCTACGGATTCTGGGGACTCATCATCCTCATGTGCTGGCAGCAGGTCGGCTACATGATGATCATCTACATCGCAGGCCTGCAGGCCGTGCCCGAGGACATGCTCGAGGCTGCGAAGATCGACGGCGCAAACAAGTGGCAGACCCTCTTCCAGGTCACCATCCCCAACGTCATGCCGTCCATCACCATCTGCATGTTCCTCTCGCTCACCAACGGCTTCAAGCTGTTCGACCAGAACCTCGCCCTCACCGGCGGCCTTCCCTACATCATCAACCCGGATGGCTCCACGGTGAACACCACCGAGATGCTGGCCCTCAACATCTACAACACCTTCTATACCTCCGGTGCCGCATCGCGCGGCGTCGCCCAGGCCAAGGCTGTGCTCTTCTTCATCCTGGTCGCGGGCCTCGGCCTCGCCCAGCTGGCCTACACCCGTAAGAGGGAGGTGCAGCAGTAATGGCATCCAAGGAACAGACCCTCGCCAACGAGCGCCGCACCAAGACCATCCTCTCGGTCGTGCTCTCCATTGTCTGCATCATCTACGTGCTGCCCGTGGTGGCTGTCGTCATCAACTCGTTCAAGGCGAACACCTACGTCAAGACCGACACCTTCGCGCTGCCCAACGAGCAGAGCTTCGTGGGCTTCGACAACTTCGTCAAGGGCATGACGTTCGGCAACTACCCGTTCGCGAACTCCGTCTTGTACAGCGTGATCATCACCGTGCTCTCCACGGCCCTCATCCTCATCTTCTGCTCGATGGCGGCCTGGTACATCGCGCGTGTGGACTCCATCTTCTGCAAGATCGTCTACTTCCTGTGCGTCTTCTCGATGGTCGTGCCGTTCCAGATGGTCATGTTCACGCTCTCCAAGACGGCCGATACCCTGAAGCTCAACACCCCGTGGACGATCCCCATCGTCTACCTGGGCTTTGGCGCAGGTTTGGCCATCTTCATGTTCGTGGGCTTCGTCAAGTCGATCCCGCTCGAGATCGAGGAAGCCGCCGCCATCGACGGCTGCGGCCCCGTGCGCACCTTCTTCG
>CAMNAH010000025.1 GCA_946530775.1 uncultured Coriobacteriales bacterium | reverse complement strand
CTTCATGCCGTCGAGGTCGGAGTAGGCGCAGTAGGCCTCCATGGAGGTGAACTCGGGGTTGTGCGTGAGGTCCATGCCCTCGTTGCGGAACTGGCGGCCGATCTCGAAGACGCGGTCCATGCCGCCCACGATGCAGCGCTTGAGGTGCAGCTCGGTGGCGATGCGCAGGTAGCAGTCCTGGTCGAGGGCGTTGAAGTGCGTGGTGAAGGGCTTGGCGTTGGCGCCGCCGAGGGTCTCCTGCAGGATGGGCGTCTCGACCTCGAGGTAGCCCTTCGACTCCATGAAGCGGCGGATGGTGGAGACGATCTTGGAGCGGTTGATGAAGACCTGCTTGGACTCGGGGTTCATGATGAGGTCCACGTAGCGCTGGCGGTAGCGGATCTCGCGGTCGGACAGGCCGTGGAACTTCTCGGGCAGCGGGCGCACGGCCTTGGAGAGCAGCTTGAGGCCGGCGACCATGATGGAGAGCTGGCCGCGCTTGGTGCGGGTGGCCTTGCCGGAAGCCTGCACGATATCGCCCATGTCGATGCTGTCGAGCAGCGCCCACGAAGCCTCGTCCATCTCGTCGATCTTGCAGAAAAGCTGGATGGTGCCAGTGGCGTCCTCGCAGTCGATGAAGGCGAGCTTGCCGTGACGGCGGAAGGCCCTCACGCGGCCGCCCACGGTGATGACGCGCTCCTGCGGGTCGAACTCGCCGTTCTCGAGGCCGCCGAACTGCTCCTCGACCTGAGACACGCGCCAGTCGATGGTGTTCTTGATGGGATACGGGTTGATGCCTGCATCGATAAGGGCCTGCCTGCGGGCGCGGCGCGCGGCACGCTCGTCGACGTGCTGGCTCTGGTTGGTCTCGTCTGCCATGGAAGTCTCCTTGTTGAAAGAAAAAGCACCCCGCGCTGCTCAGCAGTCACGGGGTGCGCTTGTACGCTCTCGCCTGCCGATTAGCGGGTGATTCCCACGATGGTGTACTTCTTGGTCTTGCCGGACGGCGTGGTGAACTCCACCTCGTCGCCCTTCTTCTTGCCGATAAGGACGGCGCCGGCGGGCGACTCGTTGGAGATCTTGTGCTCGAGGGAGTTGGTCTCGGTGGTGCCCACGATGGTGAACGTGGAGCGCTTGCCCTTGTCGTCCTCGAGCTCGACGGTGCAGCCGATGGAGATCTTCACGCTGCGGCTCTTGGAGTTGTCGACCACCTTGGCAACCGAGAGGATCTGGCGGATCTCGGCGATGCGGGCCGCGTTCTTGGCCTGCTCCTCCTTGGCGGCATCGTACTCGGCGTTCTCGGAGAGGTCGCCGAAGCCACGGGCCTCCTGGATGCGCTCAATGATCTCGGCGTCTTTCTCGCCCTCGCGATACGCGAGCTCGTCGACGAGCTTCTGGCGTCCTTCGGGAGTGAGGTGAATCTCTTTGATGTTGTCCATGCTCTAGCCTTTTGCCTTACTCGACGGTCTACTTGGAAGTCTTCTTGACGGTCTTCTTCTTGGGAGCGGGCTCGGGCTCCTCCTCGTCCTCGTCGTCCTCGTCGTCCTCGTCGATGTCCTCATCGTCCTCGTCGACGTACTCGACCTCGTCGTCCTCGTCCTCCTCGACCTCGACGACAGCGGCCTTCTTCTTGGACTTCTTGGCGGGCTTCTCCTCTTCCTCCTCAGCGTCGTCCTCTTCCATGCCCTCGCGGACATTCTTGACGGTCTGGCCGAGGCTCTTGCCGAGCTTGGGAAGGTTCTTCGGCCCGAAGATCACCAGAACGACGACCAGGATGACGATCAGCTCCATGGGGCCCATACCGAGAATCATGTTTGGTTCCTCCTAAAGTACCGTTAGGTGGCACTGCATGTGCGAAAATGGTGCACAGGACAGTATAGCCAAAAACGCACGTCAATCACAATCTTCACGTGCAAACCTTTACCATAGTTACGGTATTCCCCACGGAAGGGATATATTTCATGCCGATTTGGGCTGTGATCTTGCTCGTGCTCTCGGTTTGCGTCTCGGTTGTGTTCTGGACGCTGCCGTGGCTGCTGCGCCTGCGCGGGGTCGACATGTACCGTCGCTCGCTCTTCGGGACGGCGCTCGTCTTCGAGTCGGCCGACGAGGACGGCACACCGGTGCGCCTGCTCAACGTGGATGGCACGTTCCAGTCGGCGAGCTATATCTCGGATGAGCTGTGGTCGGAGCTCGTGTGCGAGTATCACCGCACCATGGTCGATGCGATCGACGAGATGGGCCGTGCACGCAGCGTGCTCGTCATAGGCGGTGGCGGTTATTCGCTGCCCAAGTACCTTATCGCCCACACCAAGCGCATGCAGGTCACGGTGGTCGAGATCGACCCACTCATCACGCGGATTGCCCGCGAGCGCTTCTTCCTCGACCGTGTGGAGGAGATGGCCGGCGAGCGCCTCGTGCTGGTGAACGGAGATGGCTGGGAGTACCTGCGCGACTGCGGGCGCAGCTTCGATGTGATCGTGAACGATGCGTTCTCGGGCGCCAAGCCGCTGGGAGCGCTCGGCAACGAGGAGGGCGCTGCGCTCATCGCCGCGCATCTCACCGATCGAGGCATGTATCTGGCAAACGTGCGCACACCGCTCGAGGGGCCCAAGGCGCGTCCGCTCGCAGACGTGCGCGCAGCATTCGAGCGTGAGTTTGCCGAGGTAGAAGTGGTGCCCGAGCATCCCGAGGAGCCGGGCACCCTGGCCAACAACGTGCTTATCGCCCGCGTCTGAACATGAACAAAGAGTCAACCACACTAAGCAATTGTATAGTGACTTAACGAACAAACTAGCTGCGGTTTTGCAAACCAACCACATGAAGCTACCCCTAAGTGTGGCTGACGCCATTCGCTAGTCGCTTATGCGTGTACGTAAAAAGGCGGGGAAGCTTTTCGCTCCCCCGCCGTCTTGACGTGCGTTATGTGCCGCAGGGCCTACTCCTCGCGCTTGCGGAGGACGAAAAGACGGCTGAAAGCCATCTTTTTTGCGGCGAACATAATAAATAGTTGGGCGAAGAGCGCGGCTTTGGCGCAGACGACGCGATTCCCTACGCGAACAGCACCGCCAAATCGGTCGCATCGACGCCACCCTCGTCGTCTTCCTCCTGCTCCTGCGCCGCCTCATCCTCATGCGGAATCAGCGTCGCGGCGGTGCACGAGGCGCAGCCCTTGAGCGCGCCAAAAAGCAGCGCCGCAATCATGAACAGGGCAATGATCAGGTATTTGAGCAGCTTGCGGAGCCTTTGGCGACGGGCTTCCTCGTCGTCGGTCTCGGCGTCGTCCTCGGGCGGCAGCGCCTCGGCCTTCTCCTCCTCGAGCACGCGCACGATGGGCGTGGGCTCGGGCAGGTTCATGAGGTCGGTGTTGGGCGGCTCCTGCAGCGCGGCCGAGAGCGTGGTCGCAAGCGCCGCGGACATGGCCACCTTGCCGGCGGTCTTGCCCAGCTCCTTGGCCTCGTCGGCGAACTCGGCGGCGATTTCCTCGAAGGTCTTGTCGTTCTCGGTCTCCATGGCACCATCTTAAAGCAAAGCGCCTGCCCCGATGGGACAGGCGCTTGTCTTTGCGCGGGTTGTTGCGCAGGCGGCCTACTCGGCGGTCTCCTCGGCAGGAGCCTCCTCAACGGCGGGAGCCTCGGCGGCCTTCTTCTCGAACTCGGCGGCGCGGCGGGCCTTCTCGGCGGCCTTGGCCTCGGCGGCAGCCTTGCGGGCAGCCTCGGCGGCAGCGGCCTTCTCGGCCTTGGCGGCCTTGGCCTTGGCAGCGGCATCGAGGCGAGCCTGGGCAGCGGAGCCGAACTTGTCGGCGAAGCGCTGGACGCGACCACCGGTGTCGACGAGCTTCTGGGTGCCGGTGTAGAACGGGTGGCACTTATCGCACAGGTCGAGGCGCATCTCGGGCTTGGTGGCGCGGGTCACCCACGTGTTGCCGCAGCTGCAGCGGACCGTGCAGGCCATGTACTGGGGATGGATACCTTGTTTCATAGCAGGACTCCTTTTCTGTGCCCTGGTTTCCGACCAGGGCGGGGTCTTCGTCTTGGTTTCCGACCAAGACAGTCAAGCCTTGGAAGTGTAGCATGTATTCGAGGCGATGACAATATCTTCACGATGGAGGGCGCGATGTTTCTTGCAGTTGACGTGGGCAATACCCAGACTGCGCTGGGCCTGTACGACGAGACGGGCGCGCCCGTTATGGGATGGCGCATGGCGACCGTCGCCACCGATACGTCCGATATGCTGCATTCGCGCCTGTGGGGCTACTTCGCCAAGGACGGGCTCGACCTGGGCACGGTTACGCAGGCAGGCGTGGCGTGCGTGGTGCCCGTGCTTGCGCGCGCGTGGCGCAAGTGCCTGAAGGCGGTCATGGGCACGGAGCCGCACATCATCGACCCGCGCAACGATTACGGCCTCGAGATCGATATGCCCAATCCGCGCCAGGTGGGTGCCGACCGCATCGCCAACGCCATCGCGGCGCGCGAGCGGTATGGTGCGCCGGTCATCGTGGTGGATTTTGGTACGGCGACCAACATCGATGTGGTGGACGCGCGCGGAGCCTATCGCGGCGGAACCATCGCGCCGGGGCTCATGCTCTCGGCCGACGCCCTCTTCTCGCGCGCGGCCAAGCTCTCGAGCGTGCCCATCGAGGTGCCACCTGCGGCGCTGGGCACCGACACCGAGACGGCCGTACAGTCGGGCCTGGTGATCGGCGCCGCTGTGCAGGCGGAGGGGCTCGTCGCGCGCATCAAGGCCGAGCTGGGCATCGAGGACGCGCCCGTCATCGGAACGGGCGGGCTTGCGCGCACGGTGAGCGGCGCCACCGATCTGTTCGATCACATCGACGGCGACCTCACGCTGCGCGGCATCCACGCAATGGCGCTGCGCGCGTAGGGCGTCTATTCGGCGTCGTCAGTTTTGGATTCGGGCAGGTAGAGGCTCTCGTCGACCTTCTCGCGGCCAGCGCTCTGGACCACATCGAAGAGGCCCTTCATCTTGCGCTTGCGCGCCAGGGCCGCCTCGTCGATGCGGCGGAGCTTGCCCATGCCGATGAGCAGCTCGCACATATCGCGGAAGCCGCCGCACGAGGGTGCGAACGGCTCTTCGCGCTTGTCGCGCGTGCGGAAGGTTATGCCGCCCGACGAGGTGGTGCGGCTGTCGTCGATGCGCACGTCGTTCCAGGCGTAGGTGCGCACCTTGCCGAAGGCGTCGACGAGCTCGATGCCTTCGGGACCCACCGTGACCTGGCGGTTCTTCCACACCACGAGCATGTAGCCGGCAAGCACCGAGAGCACGGCGCCCGTCACCAGGCCGATGCCGGCATAGATGTTGTCGCGGCCTCCAGTCAGGATGCCGAACAGCGTGCTTACGACCATGATGAGGCCAAACGCGAGCAGGATTCCGTATCCGCGCAGGTTGGATTGCGTGTGCTCGGTGCAGATCACCGTTTCGCGGACGTCCTCTTCCATCTCATCCCCCACTTCGCAGCTCCTTCTCGCCTTTTGAGACAAAAATACTCGAAAAGTTGTCCCAAAAGGCGAAGGATGCTTTCGTATACATCCTACAGGTGCCTTCAACTCGCCTTTTGAGACATATTATTCGCGTTTTTTGTCTCAAAAGGCATGGGGAGAAGGCCCAGAGCGCTCTGGCTCACGCCTTCAGGCGCAGCGAAACCTGCTCCGGCGGGCAATCCATCTGGCGTCCGTCCGCCAACTCGACCGAGATGCGGCCCCACATGTCGAGACCTTTGAGCACAGCCTCGCTGAACAGGTTGCCGTTGGGAAACAGCAGGTCAACGGCCGTGCCCATACCCGCCATCCGGTCAAAGAAGTCGCTCGCGAACGGCGAGAAGGGCCCCGCGGCAGCGCGCCCCTCCCCCACGGAACGCTCCCACGCATCCGCACGGGAAGCAATCGAAGCTTCCATCTGCGCAAGGTCATCGCGCGGCGTCGCGAACGCAACGCAGAGCCGCACGAACATGCCCTCGTCGTAGCCGGCTTTGGCGCTCACGCGGGCAATCTCGCAGCCATCAGCCACAACCGCGCACGGCCAGAGCACCTGCGCGTCCGGACCGACCTGCTCGGCAATCGCCAGCGCGGCAAGCGGCGCCGCTGCCTGCACATAGGGCATGGGAACCCGCGGCCGCAGGGTTATCTCGAGCGTCTGCGCGCCTTCCACGGCTACTCCCACGTGAGCTCGCCCAGGTCGGACATGACCATGCCCACGCGCTGCTCGCGCGGCAGCACCTTGACCGGGGCGTTGGCGTACTCGAAGAAGCGCGCGGGGTCGTGCATGAGGTCCTCCATGGGCAGGATCACGTAGTCGCGCTCGCCCATGCGGGAGTGCGGCAGCGTGAGCTTCCTGCCGGCGTGCCGCTCGCCCTCGACCCACTCGAGGTCGCAGTCGATGGTGCGGTCGCCAAAGCCGTCCTGGCCCGCGGGGCGCTCGCGGCCCAGCGTGTCCTCCACCTTGAGCAGCTCGTCGAGCAGCACGAGCGGGTGCAGCTCGGTGCGGATCTCAACCACGGCGTTGGCCACCGACGACGAGATGCCGTAGGCGGGAGCGGTGTCGTAGGCATGGCTCACCTGCACCACGCAGGTCATGGGGATATGGTCGATCAGCGCAACGGCGCGCGAGAGGTTGTCGAGACGGTCGCCCAGGTTGGAGCCCAAGCTCACGAACGCCTGGCGCGGATCCTTGCGGTTGACGGCCCAATAGGCGTTGACCGCGTCGGCCGTAGCAGCCACGTTGTGCACGCGCAGGATGCGCGCACCGGCCGCGATGGACGAGAGCGCGATGCCGATGGTGGCGGCGTCACGCTGGGTGGCGTCCTTCTCGCCCGAAACCGCGCCCGTGAAGCGCTTGCGCGACACGGCGCACATGAGCGGATAGCCCATCGACACCATGGAGCGCGTGGCGCGCTGGATCACCACGTCCTGGTTGGCGTCCTTATCGAAGCCCGCGCCCGGGTCGACGCAGATGCGCTCCTTCGCGATGCCCGCGCGCAGCAGGGTGCGGGCGGAATCGCCGAGAAAACCCATGACCTTGCGCATGATGGGCGCCTCTTCGGGCAGGGTGAAGCGCTGGCTCGAGGGCACGGTGCGCACAGGCTTGGTGTCGTCGAGCACAACCTGCCTGCGCGCAGGCGGCTCGTCGAGCGTGCGATCCCAATGCATGATCACGCAGCCGCAGTTGGATCCCGCGGCAACGTCCACCATGGCGGGGTTGGTGAAGCCGGTGACGTCGTTGATGATCGACGCGCCCAGGCGCACGCACATCTTGGCCACCTCGGGGTGGCGCGTGTCGATGGAGATGATCGCGTCGGGCACCGCAGCGATAATCTTGCGGATGACCGGCACCACGCGCTCTGCCTCGACGTTGGGCGAGACGGGCGTGTGGCCGGGTCGCGTGGACTCGCCGCCCACGTCGATGATGTCGGCGCCCTCGTCGAGCATCTCGAGTGCGCGGGCAACGGCCGCATCGACATCGAGGTGCTCTCCCCCATCCGAGAAGGAATCGGGCGTCACGTTGAGGATGCCCATGATGCGCGGACGCGTGAGCGACAGCTCATAGTTGCCGCACTGCCAGACTGCGTATCCCTCTTTGAGCATGGTTTAGGCCTTTCTCGGACCGTAATGGCTCCGAACGGTTTCAGCTGCGTTTGCCTTCCCCTATTGTAGCGCGTATATGCGCGTTCACTCAAAAATCGAACGCTGCGGCGATGTCGCAGGCGCAGACGAGGTCGGCATTGGCGTCCTGCGGTGTGGGCTCGAGGTTCACGATCACGAGCTTAGAGCCCTGGAAGTAGCGCACGAGGCCCGCCGCGGGATACACCACGAGCGACGTTCCGCCCACGATGAGCACGTCGGCGTGGGCGATGGCGTTGATGGCGCCGAGGATGCACGTCTCGTCGAGCGACTCGCCATAGAGCACCACGTCGGGCTTGATGAGGGCGCCGCACTCCTCGCAATGCGGCACGCCCTCGGTGCCGAGGATCCACTCGGCGGAGTAGGTCTTGCCGCAGCGCGTGCAGATGTTGCGGTGCACCGACCCGTGCAGCTCGAAGACGTTCTTCGAGCCGGCCATCTGGTGCAGGCCGTCGATGTTCTGGGTGACGACGCCCGTGAGCTTGCCGTCGCGCTCGAGCTCGGCGAGCTTGAGGTGCGCCTGGTTGGGCTTGGCGTCGAGCGCGATCATGCGCGTGCGGTAGAACTCGTAGAACTCCTCGGTGTGGCTGTAGAAGAAGTCGTGGCCGAGCATCTCCTCGGGCGGGTAGGCGAACTTCTGGTGGTAGAGGCCGCCCGGCGAGCGGAAATCGGGGATGCCGCTGGCGGTGGAGACGCCCGCGCCGCCGAAGAACGCCACGCTGCCGGCGGCGTCTACGATTGCCTTCAGTTCTTGGGCTGCCTGTATGGAATCGGAGATTGTACGGGCCATGAGCGCTCCTTCCCGCTAGGATTGTTGGGGTTACTGTAGCATTACGATTCCTTGGGAAGGCCCCGCCGACATGCGCGATTCCGTGTCCGACCTCACCTGCAACGTGAACGATGCCGCCCTGGTGTTCGAGGGCGGCGGATACCGTGCCAGCTACACGGCGGGCACGGCGAACATCCTGCTCGAGCACGGCGTGTACTTCCCGCTGGTCTGCGGCATCAGCGCAGGTGCGAGTCACACGGTTGACTACCTGAGCCGCGATAAGTGGCGCGTGAAGGCGGGCTTCACCCTGCTGCCCGACAACATGCCCAAGGCGGGCGGCCTGCGCAGCATGCTCACGGGGCACGGCTACTTCAACGCCGACTACGACTACCGCGGCTGCATCGAAGACGGCTACATGCCCTTCGACTGGGAGACCTTCTCGGCCAATCCCGCCGACCTGCGCATGCAGTCGTTCGCGGCCGAGACGGGCGAGAGCGTGGTGTGGAGCAGGGCCGACATGCCCGACATGTATGCGATGGTCGACCGCGTGCGCGCGAGCTCCACGCTGCCCGGATTCATGCATCCGCTGGTCATCGATGGGCTCACCATGTACGACGGCGGCCTTGGACGCGGGGCGGGCATCCCGGTGCGCCTTGCCGAGGACGCAGGCTACGAGCGCATGGTCTTTGTGGCCACGCGGCCCGCGGGTTACCGCAAGAAGCCGCCCACCGCTGGTGAGAAGGCCATGTACAAGGCGCTTTCGCGCGGATTCGAGCCGCTCTTTGAGGCCATGATGACGCGCAGCGAGCGCTACAACGCCGAACTCGACCACGTGGCGGAGCTCGAGCGAGACGGGCGCGCGCTGGTGATCCGCCCCGAGGTGATGCCCGTCTCGAGCACCACGATCAAGCCCGCTGAGCTGCTCATCTCCTACGAGATGGGCTACGCGCAGGCGCAGCGCGACTGGCCGCGCATCGAGAAATACCTCTTCGGGTAGCTTCTCGGGGCTCGACTCGCCTCAACTCGCCTTTTGAGACAAATATTCGCGATTTTTTGTCTCAAAAGGCGGATGGGAAGGCGATGGGTATTCTCGTCACAACCCCCCTATGCCTTTTGAGACAATAAACGGCAGATATTTGTCTCAAAAGGCAGAAAGCTTCCAGAGGAGGGCCGAGCCCATGGCCGATACCCGCGAATACCGCCTCGTTTCCTGGAATGTGAACGGCCTGCGCGCCGTCATGAAGAAGGATCCCAGCATCGAGAGCATCATCCGCACCTTCGATGCGGATGTGTTCGCGTTGCAGGAGACCAAGGTCTCCTTCGCGAACCTCGCCGAGGACGCAAAGGCCAAGGATCGCGTGGCGCTCGATCTGCCCGACTACCACCAGACCTGGAACTGCGCCGAGAAGA
>CAMNAH010000024.1 GCA_946530775.1 uncultured Coriobacteriales bacterium | reverse complement strand
CCAAGTCCACGCCTGGCGCATCCGGTGCAGACCTCGCGAACATCATCAACGAGGCTGCGCTGCGCGCCGTGCGCAACGGCCGCTCCCGCGTGAGCCAGGAAGACTTGGTCGAATCCGTCGACGTGGTCATCGCCGGCGAGAAGAAGAAGTCCACCGTGCTTTCCGAGCACGAGAAGGAGATCGTCTCCTACCACGAGACGGGCCACGCCATCGTCGCCGCCATGCAGAAGGGTTCCGCACCCGTGACCAAGATCACCATCGTGCCGCGCACCTCAGGTGCTCTCGGCTTCACCATGCAGGTCGATGAGGACGAGCACTTCCTCACCACCCGCCAGGAGGCCAAGGACAAGATCGCCGTGCTCTGCGGCGGCCGTGCTGCCGAGGAGCTCATCTTCGGCGAGATGACCACCGGTGCCAGCAACGACATCGAGCGCGCCACGGCCCTTGCCCGCGCCATGGTCACGCAGTACGGCATGAGCGACAAGTTCGGCATGGTAGCCCTGGGCCAGCAGCGCAACCGCTATCTGGGCGGCGGAGCCGAGCTCACCTGCTCCGAGGGCACCGCGCAGGAGATCGACGCTGAAGTGCAGCGCCTTGTGGAGGAAGGCCATCAGGCTGCCCTCAAGACCCTGCAGGAGAATCGCTTCAAGCTTCACGAGATCGCCCATTACCTGCAGCGCAAGGAGACCATCACCGGCGAGGAGTTCATGAACATCCTCACGCGCGACGACGGCTTTGCCCCCAAGATGGCTGCCGCTAAGACGAACTAGACTCCTCTTCCCCACTCATTCAACCAGGAAAGGGCCTCTCAACGAGGCCCTTTCTCGTGCACGATATCGCGTTGAATAATCGCTACTCCGTCGGCTCAAAGGTCGAGACGACATACGAAGCCATTTCGAGCGCTGATTCCCCATCGCCGACGATGTCGATGACGTAGATTCTCTCATCATCGCCGAAAAAGAACGAGTACATCGTCACGCCAGTGTCCAAGCTTGATACGCAGACATGGGCGGTGAGGCCGCATTGGAGCGTCTGCACGACCCCACTCATATCCGTCACCTGCTCGTTGTCCTGAAGCTGTTCGACATAGGCGTTTGCGATTTCAAGCGCCTGCTCCTCGCCCGTCATTGCGCGGTCCTCATCGCTACGCTCAAGCCCAGCCATCTGAACAGCGCATGAGGCACCGTCGGAATACCTGATGGACCCTGGAACGGCATCCTCCTCATCGGCATACTCTGTCCAGTTCGAAGGAACGCTCATGTAGCCGCACAGGTCGGATCCTATGCGCTGGATAGCGCCCACATATTCAACGTCGTAACTAGTATTGAGATCCGAGAGTTCCAAACCATCCTCAAACGATATGCGATCGATGGCATCTAAGAGCGAATCCTCGGACAGGTTGTCGATGATGATGTTCGTAAGAACAAGGCCGTCGTCCTCAACTTCATAGATATCGAGAATTTGGCCCTCTTCGAATGTCGAAGTCACGAAATAGATCTCAGATCCGTTCCCAAGCACATGCTTGAGAAGGATGTCGACCCCCGTCGTATCGTCGGCTAGAGAGAGCACTGCGTCCTCGCTCGTCCATGAAGAGCCGTCGAAACGGTACACGTACACAACGCAGCCCGTATCCTGGCAATAGATGAGACGCTCGAAACGGGCGCCTTTATTGGAATACGGAGAATCGTTTACCACGAATTGTTTATCGTTGTCGGAATCACCAAGATACGACAGATCATAGAAAGCCTCGTCTGAGTTATCGAATAGAACAGAGCCCCATTCCATCTCATGAGGAGCCGGCTCGGGATGCTGCTCGGATTCCTCAGGCTGCTCAGGCTGCGATGCCTCTCCGCCCAGCTTTCCAGACTCCGTCTCTGCGGATCCTTCCTGCGTCGCGCCTCCGCATGCCGCAAGGGCAAACGACAGGACGAGCGCCGTCAGGGTAGAAAGCATGGGGTTTCTCGTGCCGGCCATGGGTACCTCCACTAGAAATGCGGTAACGAGACCAGTATAGAGTCCCTTGCTATATGTCGGCCCAGATTTAACGTAAGCAGGCGCTAGGCCTCGTGTCGACGCGCGAACAGCTCCCAGAAGGCAACCGCGGAGGATGCAGCCACGTTGAGCGAATCCACGCCGAGCGCCATGGGGATGATGACATGGCGGTCGCAGCCATCGAGCACGGCGCGCGACAGCCCCGCTCCCTCGTTACCAAAGAAGAGGGCGCGCTTCTCGGGAACCTTGAGAACGGGATCATCCAAGCTCACGGCATCGTCTTCGAGTGCGAGGGCATAGCTTGCAAAGCCTTGCGCATGCAGTTCGTCGAAAAACGCAGTAGGCCAGCACTCCCCCGTCGCCTTTGCCCAGGGAATACGGAAGACGTTTCCCATCGAGACGCGGATGGAGCGACGTGAGAGCGGGCTTGTGCACTCAGGCGAGACGATGATGCCGTCAATACCGAGCGCCGCTGCCGAGCGGAAGAGCGCGCCCATATTGCTCACATCAACAAGCCCCTCCACCACGCACAGATTGCGCGAGCGAGCGACAACATCTGCAACAGAAAGAGCTTTGGGGCGCCTGCACGCCGCGAGCACGCCGCGCGTGACCTTGAACCCCACGAGCGAGCTCATGGCATCGTGCTCCATGGCATAGACGGGCACCGCAGGATCGAGCTTCTCGATAAGATAAGCACAGGATTCGAGGCGTCGCTCATCGACGAGAAGCGAGACAACCTCGATGCCCTCCTCGATCGCCACCCCGAGCGCGATCTTCGACTCGACGATCATGAGGGAGTTCTCGTCTTCGAAGCGCGTACGCAGCGGATGGTCGGTCAAGTCGCGATAGTCGCCAAGCCGCTCGTCATCCATTGACCGAACTTCGATAATTGCCATAGATTCCCCGCAATCCGCTGTATGCAACGCCTTACAATAGTATAGATTTGGGAAAAGAACGCCAGCGTATACGCACAAAATAGAACGGAACAGCCGAAGATGGCAAACGCACCAAAACATGCCCTCGTCGTAGCACCTGAAGATAACGGCATCGATATCGACGCACCTCGCAAGAGAAAACTCTGGATCATCCCCGTCGCGCTTATCGGCGTTGTCTCCGCCGTCTACATCGGCGGTGCCGTCTATTTCATGAGCCATTTCCTGCCCAACACGACGGTCGATGGCTTCGATGTATCCCTGCAGCAACCCGAGGTCCTTGCCGAGCATGTCGTGCAGGATTCCGCAGATTATCAGGGCACGTTCACCGGCGATGGCTTCGAGATCCCCTTCACCGCCGCCGACATCGACTTTACCTACGACGGCGAGGCGTACGCTGAGGAGGCCATGTCGCAGCAGAACCCGTGGACATGGCCGCTCGAGTTCCGCAACACGCATAGCCTCTCCGCCACCCCCATCGCCACCTTCGACGCCACCAAGGCATGGGACCTCTTCGTTCCCGTGGTAGAGCAGGGCAAGGCCAAGTTCGCCGAGCTTCCTCTCCATGGCATCGTATTCGACGAGGAGTCCGACCATTACATCGTGAGCGATGAGGCGCACACCGCCATGCTCAACCAGCAGGCGATCATCGCTAAGGCCGAATCCGGAATCGAGACCGAGGCAACCACGATCGAGATCGGCGAGGACTGCTACAAGATCGATCCGGAAACTCAGGCCATCCTCGATGCAGCCAATTTCTATGCCGACGCCAAGGTGCATCTCACCTTGAATGGCGTTGAAGGCTACGACGTTACGGGCAAGCAGATCAGCCAGTGGGTAACCATCAACGACGATGGAACCGTCACGCTGAACGAGCAGGCCATTCTCGACTGGGGTCCCGGCGGACTGTCGAACATCCTCGACACCGTGGGCAAGCCCCGCACGTATACGCGTCCGGATGGCGTTGAGATCACCGTTGAGGGCGGCACCTATGGTTGGCTCATCGACGGCGCAGAAGCAGGAAGGCTCATCCTCGATGCCATCAAGTCCGGCAAGCCCCAGACCGTGGACATCCCCACCCACCAAAACGCCGGTCAGGTGAACCCTGGCGGTCAGGACTGGCCCGATAAATACATCGATGTCGACATCTCCGAGCAGCTCGCCCGCGTCTACATCGACGGCGAGCTCGTCATGGATGCCGATCTCGTCACCGGAATCCCCGACTCGAAGTACGAGACGCCGCGTGGCGTGTACTACATCACGGAGCATCAGACAGGCGTCGACCTCTACAATCCCGGCCAGGTTCCCGATGACGTGACGCCCGACTACGATAACTTCGAGCTCTTCCCCGGGGGTTGGTACTCCCATGTCGACTACTGGATGGCCTTCATCGACAGCTCGACGGGACTGCACAACTCCGACTGGCGCACCCAATACGGCAAAGACGGCGATGGCGATTACATCTATCTCTACAACGGGAGCCACGGCTGCATTAACATGAGCTATGACGACGCAGAGCAGATGTATGGCCTGACCGAGCTCGGAGATGTGGTCGTAGTTCACGACTAGCGTATCGGTTGTACGCCTGCAAGCTGCAAATGAATTAGAACGGGGCAGGCCACGATGGCAAACGCACCAAAACACGCACTCGCAACCAGTGTCGAATCATCGGATATCAACATCGATTCGCCGCGCAGGCGGAAGCTCTGGATCATCCCCGTCGCGCTTATCGGCGTTGTCTCCGCCGTCTACATCGGCGGCGCAGTCTACTTCATGAACCATTTCCTCCCCAATACGATGGTCGAGGAAGATGACGTATCCCTCCAGTCCACAGAACAGCTTGCCGAGCTCATCAGCGGACGATCCGGAACATATCACGGGTCGTTTACCGGCGAGAATATCGATATCCCCTTCTCGGCATCCGATGTCGATTTCCAATACGACGGAGCGGCATATGCCGAGGAGGCCATATCGCATCAAAACCCATGGACCTGGCCGCTCTCATTCAATGAAAGCCAGCAGCTGAACGCCACGCTTACCGCTACATTCGATGCATCGAAGGCTTGGAGCCTCTTCTCGCCCGTCGTCGAGGAGGGAAAGCGAATCCAGGCCGGCATGCCCCATCGGGGAATCATCTTCGATGAGGAGACCGATCACTATATCGTCTCCGATGAAGTTCATTCGGCCATGCTCGACCGCGATTCCGTAGTTAAGAAGGCAGAGGCGGGAATCGATGCCGAGGCAACCTCTATCGAGATCGGCGAGGATTGCTACAAGGTAGACCCCGAAACACAGGCCATTCTCGATGCCGCCAATTTCTATGCCGACGCCAAGGTGCACCTCACCTTGAACGGGGTCGATGGTATCGACGTGAACGGCAAGCAGATCAGCCAATGGATAATCATCAACGATGATGGAACCGTGACACTGAACGAGCAGGCCATTCTCGATTGGGGCCCCGGCGGCCTTTCCGATATCCTCGACACGGTGGGCAAGCCTCGCACGTACACACGCCCTGATGGTGCTGAGATCACCGTTGCCGGAGGCGGACCATACGGATGGATCATCAACGGTGCAGAATCCGCGCAGCTCATCCTCGATGCCATCAAGACGGGACAGCCCCAGACCGTTGCCATTCCCACCTACCAGGACGCCGACCAGGTGAACCCCGGCGGTCAGGACTGGCCGAACCGCTATATCGACGTCGACATCTCCGAGCAGCACGCCCGCATGTACGATGAGAGCAGCCAGCTCATTTGGGAAGCCGACTTGGTCACAGGCCTTCCGACCGCAGATCGCGAGACTCCGCAGGGTGTGTTCTACGTCACCGAGAAGCAAACCGATGTAAAGCTCTTCAACAGAGGCACCCCTATCGAGAATGAGGGCAAGGACGATCCAAACTGGTACAACCCCGACGATGGGTGGCTCTCCCACGTGAATTATTGGATTGGATACGATGGCAGCGCACGTGGCTTCCATGATGCGAGCTGGCGTTATGACAGCGAATACGGCGGCGAAACCTATCTTTGGGATGGAAGCCACGGCTGCATCAACATGACGTATGACAGCGCTGAGAAGCTCTTCAATCTCTGCCAGGAAGGCGATGCCGTCGTGATTCACGAGTAACGCAGCGCAACCGCATGCACATGAGAAAGGCCATCCCAAAAGGATGGCCTTTTGCTTAGCAGACTACAATCCAGCAGCTACCAGCCGCGACGACCGCCCTTGCCACCCATGTTGCGCATCATGGACTGCATCTGGCGCATGCCCTTCTTGCTGCCGCCTTCGGCGAACCCACGCATCTTGCCCATCATCTTGTTCATCTCGCTCCACTGCTTGATGAGCTGGTTAACCTCCTGCACGGGACGGCCTGAACCCAGGGCGATGCGCTTGCGGCGCTGGCCGTTGATGATCTTGGGACGGTTGCGTTCCTCGGGAGTCATAGAGCGGATGATGGCCTCGATACGCGTGATCTGGGCCTCGTCAACGTTGCCGCCCTGCTGCGCGAGCGCGCGCTCGGCACCGGGGATCATGCCGAGGATCTTCGCAAGGCCGCCCATCTTGCGGATCTGCTGCATCTGGGTGAGCAGGTCATCCATGGTGAAGCCCTCGCGCAGCATGCGCTCGGCAGCCTCGATGCTCTCCTCGTCGGCGATCTTCTGGGCCTGCTCGATGATGCCGATGACATCGCCCATGCCGAGGATGCGCTTGGCCATGCGGTCGGGATGGAACACCTCGAGCGAGTCGGGCTTCTCCCCCATCGAGATGAACTTGATGGGCTTGCCGGTGACCTCGCGCACGGAGAGCGCGCCGCCGCCGCGGGCATCGCCATCGAGCTTGGACATGATGACGCCGTCAAAATCCACGCGCTCGGCGAAGGTCTGGACCACATTCACGATGTCCTGGCCCGTCATGGCATCGACCACCATGAGGATCTGGTCGGGCTTGACCGCCTGCTTGATGGCGACGGCCTCCTGCATCATCTCCTCGTCGATCTGAAGGCGTCCCGCCGTATCGACGATCACGATGTCGTTGAGGTGGTCGACGGCCTCCTGGATGGACTCGCGCGCGATCTTGACGGCATCCTTGCCATCGCCGCGATAGACGTTCACGCCGATCTCGGAGCCGAGCGTGGCGAGCTGGTCGGCAGCGGCGGGACGATGCACGTCGCAGGCTGCGAGCAGCGGGTTTCTCCCCTGTCCCTTGAGCAGGTAGGCGAGCTTGGCCGCAGCGGTTGTCTTGCCCGAGCCCTGAAGACCAACGAGCATGATCACATTAGGCGTGCGGTTCTGGGCGAGCGTCAGCTTGCTCTCGGTGGAGCCGAGCAGCTCGATGAGCTCGTCGAGCACGATCTTCACGACGTTCTGAGCAGGCGTGAGGGAGTCCATGACCTCCGAGGTGAGGCACTTCTCCTTGCAGTCGGCCACGAACCTCTTGACCACGCGATAGTTGACGTCGGCCTCGAGAAGCGCCATGCGGATCTGGCGCATAGCGGCGTTGATATCGTCCTCGGTGAGGCGACCCTTGCCCCTGAGCTGGTCGAACGTGCTCTGGAGACGGTCGGAGAGACTCTGGAAGACTGCCATCCTACAACTCCTCGCCCACGAGCGCGCGGCAGAAGTCGAGCGCGTCGAATCTATTGAGGTCCTGGATCTTCTCGCCCACGCCGATACGGTAGATGGGGAGCTTGAGCTCGTTGGAGATGGCAAGCGCAATGCCGCCCTTCGCCGTTCCGTCGAGCTTGGTGATGATGAGGCCGTCCACATCGAGGGCCTCGTTGAACTCACGAGCCTGGTTGAGACCGTTCTGTCCGGTGGTGGCATCAATCACAAGCACCACCGAGACGGGCATGGTCGAGCGCTTGCGGGCCACGTTCACGACCTTGGCGAGCTCGCGCATGAGCTCGGGGCTCGTGTGCAGACGCCCCGCGGTGTCGATGAGCACGAGCTCGCTGCCGCGCTTCTCGGCCTCCTCGAGCACCTCGTAGCACACGCTGGCGGGATCGGCGCCACGCTCACGCGTAATCATGTCGATGCCCGCACGCTCGGCCCACACGTCGAGCTGCTCGATGGCGGCGGCACGGAAGGTGTCGGCGCCGCCAATAAGCACGTTCTTGCCATCGTGATGGGCGCGGCCGGCGAGCTTGCCCACCGTGGTGGTCTTGCCTGCACCGTTGATACCCACGAAGAGCACGCAGGAAGGCAGGTCCTCGAAGGGATCGCGCTCCATGGGCGTGAACACCTGGGCAAGGCGCTTCGCAAGCGCGTCTTTAAGCTGCGGCGCACGGGTGAGGTTCTCGCGGGCAGCCTGCTCGCGTAGGTCGTCGGTCACATTGGCCGCAACCTCGGCACCCATATCGCCCATGACGAGCGTGTCTTCGAGGTCTTCCCAGAACTCCTCGTCGACCTCGCCTCCCATGTAGAAGATCTCATTGATGGCCTCGCGGGAGCGTGCAAGGCCGGCTTTCAGGCTATCGAGAAAACCCATGGCTTATGCATCCACCACCTTTCCGGTTGCGCGGTCGAGGCGCTGCGAGACCACGTGGCTCACACCGTCGGCCTGCATGGAGACACCGTAGAGCACGTCCGCCTGCTCCATCGTCCTGCGCTGGTGCGAGATCACGATGAGCTGCGTGGTGTCTTTGAGCGTATCGATGGCTCCGAGGAGCTTGGAGAGGTTCGAATCGTCGAGGGCGGCCTCGACCTCATCGAACACATAGAACGGGGTTGTACGGGCCTTGTAGACCGCGAAGAGCAGCGCGAGCGCCGTAAGCGACTTCTCGCCGCCCGAGAGCAGCGTCATCTTGGCGAGTCGCTTGCCCTTGGGCTGAGCCACGACCTCGATGCCGGTCTCGTCGAGATGGTCGGGATCGGTCATCTCGAGATGCGCCTCGCCGCCCGGGAACAGTGTCGAGAAGATCTCGGAGAAGTTGGCATTGACCTTATCGAACACAAGCAGGAACTGCGTGCGCATCTTGCGCTCGATCGCATTCGTGATCTTCTTGAGCGCGGTTCTGGCGCGTTCGAGGTCGTCGACCTGCTCGACGATGTAGTCCGCCCGCTCTTTGAGCTTGGTGTACTCGTCCATGGCGACTTCGTTCACGGGACCGATCTCGGCAATCTGGCGCTCGAGCTTGGCAACGCGGCGCTCGCACTCCTCGCGATTCTCGGGCGCGGGAAGCTGCAGGGCTTCGTCGAGGATGGCACCCGTGTCCGTGATGCGGCGCACGGCATTCTCGACCTGCACCTCGAGGCGGCCAAGGTCGACCTTGACCTCGTTGGCCGCAGCACGAGCCTGATCGAGCTCGGTCTGAACGCCCGCGACGGCATCGCGTGCGTCGCCGATGGTCTTCTTGAGCGAGTCGGAATCGGCTTCGGCGAGCGAGGCCCTATCCTTGAGGCGCGCAGCCCACTCGAGGGCGCGTGTGTAGATGGCGTTATAGCGCTCGTGGAGCGGGTCGACCCTCAAACGTACGACCTCGAGCGAGCGTGATGAGAGGCGCGTGGCCTCGATGCGGCGCGCAAGCTCGGCAAGACGCCTGTCCATATCCTTCGTGCGCTCGTCGAGGTGCGAGACGCGCTCGGAGACCATGGCGCGCTGGAGGCGCACATCTGCGAGCTGCGCGCTCGATTCATCCTCCGCCTTGGTGCAGCGGGCACGCTCGGCACGTGCCTCGTCAACCTTGCCCGAGAGCTCCTTGGCACGCTCGCGCGCCTTGGCAGCGGCCTCGCGGTGCGCCGCAATCTGGGCACGCGCCTCGGTCGCACGGGCAGCGGCATCCTCGCGGCTCTTGGCAACCTGGGCCTTCTCGGAAAGCGCACGGTCGCGCTGGCTGGTAAGGCGTCCGATCTCAGCGGTTATCGATGAGATCTCGCCGGAGAGCGAGGCCACGTCGCCACGGACGGCAACGAGGCTCGACTGCGTCTCGGCAAGCTCGGCCTCCGCGGATGCAAGCTCGCGGTTACGCTGCTCGAGCGCATCCTCGAGGGCAGGCATCCCACCCTCGAGCGCACGGATACGGCGCTTGCGCTCGAGCAC
>CAMNAH010000023.1 GCA_946530775.1 uncultured Coriobacteriales bacterium | reverse complement strand
CGTTCGTCAAGTACACGCCCACGTGGCCGCGCTCCTTCATGCCCGCCGACCAGTCGATCCGCGACCGCATCGCGCACATGAAGCAGATTCCCGTGCCCGAGCTCATCAAGGACAAGAAGCTCCTCTTCGTCGACGACTCCATCGTGCGCGGCACGCAGCTGCGCGAGACGGTCGACTTCCTCTACGGTGCCGGCGCCTCCGAGGTGCACATGCGCTCGGCCTGCCCGCCCATCATGTACGGCTGCAAGTACCTGAGCTTCTCGCGCAGCCGCACCGAGTACGAGCTCATCGCCCGCCGCAAGATCCTCGAGCTCGAGGGCGAGGAGGGCGAGAAGCACATCGCCGAGTACGCCGACGGCCGCACCGAGCGCGGCAAGTGCCTGCTGCGCTCCATCTGCGAGGAGATGGGCTTCGATTCGCTCGCCTACCAGTCGCTCGACGGTATGCTCGAGGCCATCGGCATCGACCGCGACAAGATCTGCACCTACTGCTGGGACGGCCGCGAGTAGGGTAGAAGCGCTTCAACATGGGTTCCCGTATCGCCAACATGCCAGCGTGGTTCTGGAAGCTTGCGCTCGCGCTGTCCGCCGCCATCTGGGGCGGCGCCTTCGTGGTCATGAAGGGCGCGCTCGACAGCGTGCCCTCATGCTGGATGCTCGTGATGCGCTTCGGCTTCACGACGCTCATCCTGGCCGCTGTGTTCAGATCGACGCTCAAGCAGCACCTCGACCGCGACCATCTGATCCACGGCGCCATCCTCGGCGTTTTCTCCGCATTCGGCTTCATCTTCCAAAGCAGGGGACTCGAGGACATCGCACCTGGCAGGAGTGCGTTTCTCACGGCGACCTACTGCGTCATGGTGCCGTTTCTCAACTGGGCGGTCGCGAAGAGCCGTCCCAAGGGATCGCATCTCGTAGCTGCGGTTCTGGCCGTTGCGGGCGTGGGACTCATCTCGATGGGCTCGGGCTTCTTGCTGGTATTCTCGCGCGGCGATGCCATCACCCTGCTGTGCGCCGTCGCCTATGCGCTGCACATCGTGTATGTGGCGCGCTTCGCCGAGGGCCGCGACATCATGACCCTCACGATCGTCCAGATCGCCGTCTCCATTCCCATCGCGCTCGTCATCGCGGTCATCCGCGAGCAGCCTCCGGTTTTGACGGATCTTTCCGCCGGGTTCTGGATGGAGCTCGCCTACCTGGTGGTTCTCGCGTCATGCGTGGGCATGGTCGTGCAGAACGTGGGCCAGAGCAAGGTGGAACCCGCGACCGCGGCGCTGCTTCTCTCGCTCGAGAGCGTGTTCGCGGTGCTGCTCAGCGTGCTCTTCTACCATGAGGCGCTCACACCACGGCTCATTGCGGGCTTCTCGCTCATCTTCATCGCCGTGGTGGTGAGCGAGGTCGTTCCCTCTCTGCTCGAGCGGAGCGCATAGCCCGGTTTTGCCCCAAGCCCTTGTCGCCCGCGCGCTCGCGCTTGCGCCGTTCGCAATCGGTATACACCGTTCGTGAACGGAGTAGCAAAACAGGGAGAAAAACCGCTCCGTTCGCAATCGGAGTACACCGTTCGTGAACGGAGTAGCAGAAGCACGATTCCGATTCGAAAAAACCGAGGGATGCCACCCGGTACGGGCGATGCGGCGCGCTACCATTAAACAGCTGACGGCTGAGGAGGGGCCAGTGATCCAGGATATCGGCGAGCACGTCTTCAACAACCATTTCGAGCCGCACGATCCCAAGCCCGAGAGCTATGCGCTCTGCTACCGCGACAACACCGTGCTCTGCCGCCTCGAGGGCGAAGAGCTCGAGCTCCCGCGCGTACGCGATCTCGACGGCACCTCCGACCTGCAGTATCTGTTCTCCATCGATGGCGATGACTTCTTCCTCGTGTGCGGCGATATGCCCGCGATCGAGGGCTTCTCGTGCGAGACGGTCAACTGGCTGCGCTCCGCCGAGCCGCGCCACCTGCTCTTCGCCGCGGTGACGGGTATCCAGCTCTTCCGCTGGTACGAGGCCAACCGCTACTGCGGCCGCTGCGGGCACCCCATGCAGATCGTGCCCACGAGCCGCGAGGTGTGCTGCCCGGAGTGCAATCTCGTCGTCTACCCCAAGATCTCGCCGGGCGTCATCGTGGGCGTGGTGGATCCCGCCACCGAGCGCATCGTGCTCACCAAATACGCGGGCCGCGCGCATGCGCACTACGCGTTGGTCGCCGGCTTCACCGAGATCGGCGAGAGCATCGAGCAGACGGTTGCGCGCGAGGTCATGGAGGAGGTCGGCCTGCGCGTCAAGAACCTGGTGTTCTATAAGAGCCAGCCGTGGTCCTTCTCCGACACGCTGCTCGTGGGCTTCTTCTGCGAGGTCGACGGCGACACCGCCATCACGGTCGACCAGCACGAGCTCAAGGAGGCGGCGTGGCTCACGCGCGACGAGATGCCCACGCGCGAAGATGACAAGGCCTCCCTTACGGGCGAGATGATGAGGCGTTTCCGCGCCATGGGAAACGCTGTTCTGGATAGGTGATGAGATGGTTCTGCTCGGAGCGCTGGTCAACGGCATAGAGGCCTTTATCGGAGGCGCGCTCGGCGTGTTTCTGAAGCGCTGGATCAAGAAGGATATGGGCGACTTCCTCATCGTGGGGCAGGGCCTCTGCGTGGTGCTGATCGGCATTCAGGGCATGGTGGGCGGCTCGGCCATCATCGTGACGCTCTCCATGGCGCTCGGCGCCGCGCTGGGCTATGTGCTCGATATCGATGGATGGTTCCACCGTCTGGGCGATGCCATCCAGGCGAAGCTCGATGAGCGCTTCTCGAACAGTCCGCAGCTGGGCAGCTTCTCCGCGGGATTCGTGCCTGCGTCGCTGCTCATCTGCACGGGGAGCATGGCCATCGTGGGATCGCTGCAGAGCGGCATCCAGCTCGACCACGCCACGCTCTTCTCGAAGGGCATCATCGACCTCATCGTGTGCATGGTGATGGCCTCCACGCTGGGCGTGGGCGTGGCGTTCTCGGGCGTCACGGTGTTTCTCTACGAGGGGCTGCTCACGCTGCTCGCAACCGTCATCGCGCCCGCGCTCTCCGACTTCGTCGTGGAGAACATGGTGGTCACGGGGTCGCTTCTGCTCTTTACCATCGGGCTCAATCTCATGGGCGTCACCAACATCAAGGCCGCGAACCTCATCCCCGCGTGCGTGATGCCGGTGGCGTTGGCTCCGCTCTTCGCTCTGCTGGGTATCTAGGGTTTCGCTGACAAACAGAAAAGGGGTTTCGCTATGGCATGTGTGCTGGTAACGGGGGCTACGGGAGGCATCGGCACCGAGTTCTGCAACATCCTCGCCGCACAGGGCAACGACCTCGTGCTCGTCTCGAGAAGCGAGGCCAAGCTCAGCGAGCTCTCCGAACGCCTCGAGCGCTCCTACGGCATCAAGGCGCCCATCTTCCCCTGCGACCTTGCCGATCCTGAAACCGCCGAGCTGCTCTATCGCTCGCTTGCCGAGCAGGGCGTGCGCGTGGATATCCTTGTCAACAACGCGGGCTTCGGCGACCAGGGCGCATTCCTCGACTCCGACTGGGAGCGTCAGGACGAGATGATCCGCCTGAACATCACCGCGCTCATGCATCTGGCATACCTGTTCGGCAACGATATGCGCACGCGCGGCTTCGGCCGCATCCTGAACGTGGCGTCCGTCGCCGCCTTCACCGCCGGTCCCTACATGCCCGTTTACTTTGCGAGCAAGGCGTTCGTGCTCTCGTTCTCGCAGGCTCTGGGCGAGGAGCTCCGCGGCAGCGGCGTCACCGTGACCGCGCTCTGCCCGGGCACCACGGCCACGGGCTTCTGGAACGCTGCGGGCATGGACGCCACGAATGTGTTCTCGCTCATGGGCGCGCAGTCGCCGCGCTCGGTGGCCGAGCTCGGCGTGTCCGCGCTTATGGCGGGAAAGCCCATCGCCATCCACTCGCTGCCCTCGAAGCTCGCGAACGTTGCCGCGCGCCTGGCGCCGCGCCGCGTGTCCACCTGGGTGTGCGGGCAGGTTCTCAAGCGCCGTGTCTAGCAAAGGCTTCGGCAGGGGAGAGGACGGCGCCTACCGCGACCCCGCGCCCTTGGGCGTCAGAGTTCGCATGGCGGTTCTCGCCCTCGCGGTGCTCTGCCTGCTCGGTTTTGCCGTCGCGCGGGGATGCGCGCATAGGACGTCCGTCCATGCGGGCTCGATACGCATCTCGTGCGTGGGCGACTCCATCACCTTTGGATACGGTCTCGAGAATCGCGGCGAGCAGTGCTGGACCGTGCTCCTGCCCGAGCTTCTCGACAACGGCAGCACCACGGCCGCCTATGGCGTGTCGGGCAGCTGCGCGCTGGCAGACGGCGCGTTTCCCTGGGAGAGCACCGATGCTGCCCGTTCGTTCTGGGAGGGCGAGGAAGACCTTGTCATCGTCATGCTCGGCACCAACGACGTGTGCGATAGCAGGTGGAGCTCGGAGGCCTTCGAGCGCGATTTGCGCGACCTCATCGAGCGCATCCAAGCAAAACCCTGCGCCCCGCGCACCATCGTGATGCTGCCGCCCGCGATCTTCGCGAGCCCCGACCTCGAGGCGCGTCTCGCGAACGAGGCGATCCCCGCCATGCGCCGCGTGGCCGAGCAGACCGACTCCGGCGTGATCGACCTGCATGCGCTCACTGCCGACCACCCCGAATGGCTGCCCGACGGCATCCACCCCAACGCAGACGGCAACGCCGCCATCGCGGAATGCGTGGCAGAGGCGTTGCGGGAATTCGATTAGAGAATAGGGCGCCTAGTCTTCGGGCTCGAGGTAGCGTGCGAGGAACTCGCGGGTGCGCGCCTCGCGCGGATGCTGGAACATCTGCTCCGGCGTGCCCTGCTCGAGGATGATGCCGTTGTCCATGAAGACCACGCGGTCGGAGACGCCGCGCGCGAAGGCCATCTCGTGCGTGACCACGACCATGGTCATGCCCTCCTCGGCGAGCTTGCGCATGACGCCCAGCACCTCGCCCACGATCTCGGGATCGAGCGCCGAGGTGGGCTCGTCGAAGAGCATGATCTCGGGGTTCATGCAGAGGGCGCGCGCGATGGCGACGCGCTGCTTCTGGCCGCCCGAGAGCGAGTTCACGTTGGCGTGCACGAACTCGGAGAGACCCACGGCCTCCAGGTGCCCGAGCGCGGCCTTCTCGGCCTCGGCCTTGCTCATCTTCTTGAGGAGCACGGGCGCGAGCGTGCAGTTGTCGAGCACGTTCTTGTTGGCGAAGAGGTTGAAGCTCTGGAACACCATGCCGATGCTCTCGCGCAGGGCATCGACGTTGGTCTTGGGCTCCACGAGGTCCTCGCCGTGGAACCACACGTGCCCCGCGTCGGGGATCTCGAGCAGGTTGATGCAGCGCAGAAGCGTGGACTTGCCCGACCCGGAGGCGCCGATGATGGTGACCACCTCGCCCTGGTCGACCTCGAGGTTGATGCCCTTGAGCACCTCGTTGCTGCCGAACGACTTATAGAGCTCCTCGACGCGGATGAGCGGCTCGGTTGCAGCCATGGGACCGTTCGCCTCCTAGTCCTTGGGGTTGGCGGGGAGCTCGGACACCTCGTTGGCGCCCAGCTTGGCCGAGAGCATGTTCAGAAGACGCGTGGCGATGAAGGTGATGACCAGGTAGATGAGGGCGGCCACCACATAGAGCTCCATCTGGCGGTAGTAGATGCCCGCGACGGTGGTGGTCGCGAACATGAGGTCGAACACGCCCACCACGGAGAGGACCGAGGAGTCCTTGATGTTCATGATCATCTCGTTGGAGAGCGCGGGGATGGCGTTGCGCACACCCTGCGGGAACACCACGTGCATCATGGCCATCCACTGCGAGAGGCCGAGCGAGCGGGCCGCCTCGGTCTGGCCGGGGTCGACCGATTCGATGCCGCCGCGCAGGGCCTCCATGATGTAGGCCGTCGAGTTCACGGTGACGATCACGAGGCCTGCCACGAAGTACGACCAGATCTGGCGCGTCTCGCTTACCGAGTAGCCGAGGTTGCGGAAGATCATGAAGCCGCCCGAGTAGATGATGAGGCCCTGCACCATCATGGGCGTGCCGCGGATGACGGTGGAGTAGAGGAACGCGAAGCCCGAGCCCACCTTCTTGAGGAAGCGCACGAAATCGTTGTCGGAGCGGTCGGGCTCCTGAATGCGCAGGAAGACGAGCACAACCGCGAAGAAGAACGCGATGATGGTGCCGAACACCGCGAGCGAGATGGTGGTGGTGATGCCCTGGGCGTACATGGGCAGGCTCTGGCTCACCATATAGGCCGCGCCGCCCACGAAATCCTGCGGGTTGGAGGGCGCCTTGGAGGCCTCCATCACGGTGGCGCAGAAACCCAGCACCCCGCGGTCGATGAAGATCAGCGCCACGACCGCCCAAACGATGTAGCTGCAGATACGTGCAGCGCGCACCGGGGCGGGACGCTTGATCCACGTGCTCGCGTAGGTGTTCCAATGGGTGAGCTTCACGATGAGCGCCACGGCCGAGACGGCGAGCCACGCGAGGCAGATGCCGAAGAGCAGCATGTCGAGCGCGGGCACCTTGCCGAGCACGCTCAACGAACTCGGCGCGAATCCGTGCAGCCACACGCCGAGCAACGCGAGCGCGCTCGTTCCCAAGAAGACGTAGCGGTGGTCATCCATAAGGAACGAGGCGAATCTGCCTCGCCTCGTTCCTGAATCGGTGTGATGGTGGTCGGACATGCGATCCCCTTATGCAGGCTGGCGCTCCACTGCAGCGTTCCAAAGCTCCATGCGCTCTTCCTCGGAGATGCCGGCGATGACGGCATCGAGCTGGGCGAGCAGGTCGTCCTGGCCCTTGGCGAGGCCGATGTTGCAGGGCTCGTTCTGCGAGAAGCCCTGGCCCTCTTCGAAGTGAATGGCCACGAGGTCGGGGTTGGCGGCGAGATAGCCGGCGCCCGCGAGCTGGTTGAAGACGATGGCGTCGCAGGTGCCGTTCTTGAGGGCCGTGATCTCGGAGGGGATGGAGTCGACGGGGGTGGCGTGCTCGACGTCCGGGATCTCGTCGATGACCTCGTCGAGCAGGGTGTCCTTCTGGCCGATCACGACGGCGCCGGAGAAGTCGGCGAGGCTCGTGGCGTTCTCCCACTGCGAGCCCTTCTGCACCATGAGGCAGAACTCGTCGACGATGTAGGGCTCGGTGAAGTCGATGGACTCGCGGCGCTCGTCGGTGGCGGTCATGCCGGCGATGATGAGGTCGATGGTGCCCTTCTGAACGGCGTCGATGAGGCCGTTCCAGGCCAGCTTCACGCAGACGGGCTCCTTGCCCAGAGCCTCGCCCACCATCTTGGTGATCTGCACGTCATAGCCGTCGGCGAAGGCGCCGTCGATGCCCTCGATGGGAATCGTGAACTCGGATTCCTCGCTGGTCTGCCAGTTGTAGGGGGCGTTGGCCGCCTCCATGCCCACGCGCAGGATGTTCTCATCGGAAGCGGGGGTCTCATCGGATCCGCTATCGCCGGAGCCGCCGCCGCAGCCCACGAGAATGGCGCTGCCGCCGACGATGCCGGCGAGCTTCAGGAAGTTCCTACGGGTGAGGTCGTTCTTCTGGTCCATGGGTCTCGATCCTTCCAACAGTTCAAACGCGTATGGTTCATTTCCGTAGAACATCGGGCCGCAAAGTACCGACGGCACGATGCCGTAGATAAAAGCCTTATGATTATCGCACGCAGAAAACCGAGGCGATGCGTTTTGTCGCTCGATGGAAATAGAAAGTGCAGCCTATCAACATGACTAACCCTGAATTGAATCTTTCCCAGCTTGCCGCATGCCTCGAGGAGCTGGGCATGCTCTCCGAGAAAACGCACGTCGCAAGCGCGGAGGCCTATCAGAACGTGAAGATCTTCGGCGCCGCCCACGATTCGCGTGCGGTGCTTCCCGGCAACGTGTTTATCTGCAAGGGCGTCGCATTCAAGCCTGCGTTTCTGCCGGCCGCCCTCGAGAAGGGCGCGGTTGCCTATGTGTGCGAGGAGGGCCTCGCCGATGCTCTTGCCGAGGTAGCGCCCGGCGTGCCCGCCATCGTCGTGCGCGACGTTCGCGCCGCCATGCCCCATGTTGCGAGCTTCTGCTGGGGCCGTCCCGAGAAGCGCCTGCCCATCGTAGGCGTGACCGGCTCCAAGGGCAAGACCACGACCACCTATATGCTGCGCTCGATCCTCGATGGGGGAGAGCCCGGCTCCCGCGCCGCCCTGCTCGGATCGGTGGAGTATTTCGACGGTGTCGAGGGCGGCATGAGTCCCAACACCACCCCCGAGGCTCCCGAGCTGTGGCACCGCCTGTCGAACGCCGCCAACTGCGGCCTCACCATGGTAATGGAGGTGTCGAGCCAGGGTCTCAAGTACGGCCGCGTCGAGGGCCTCGAGTTCGAGATCGCCGCAGTCACCAATATCGGGCGCGACCATGTCTCGCCCGTCGAGCATCCCTCGCTCGAGGACTACGTCGCCTCCAAGCTCAAGATCTTCACCCAGTGCAGGCGCGCCGTTGTGGGCCTTGCCACCGAGCATCTCGATGAGATCCTCGCCGCCGCTGCAGGCCTCGATGAGCTCAGGACCTTCGGACCCGCGGGTTCGGGCGCCGATTACTGGGCGAGCGACATCACGCCCGGCGTGGGCGGCACCAGGTTCGTCGCGCACACGCCCGAGTGGACGGCACAGCTCACGCTGGGCATCCCCGGCATCTTCAACGTGGATAACGCCCTCTGCGCCATCGCGCTCGCGCAGATGCTCGGTGTGGGCGAGGAGCAGATCCGCGCCGGCCTTCTCGCCACGCGCGTGCCGGGCCGCATGGAGAGCGTATCCAGCGCAAACGGCGACGTCATCGGCATCGTGGACTTCGCGCACAACGGCCAGAGCTTCCAGAAGTTCTTCGAGTCCATCAGCCAGGAGTACCCTCAGCGCAAGATCGTGACCGTCTTCGGCTGCACGGGCGTGAAGGGCCTCGAGCGTCGCGTGCAGATGCCGCCCGTGGCCTGCGCGTTCTCCAACCTGTGCATCTACACCGAGGACGACCCCGGCAAAGAGCCCCTCCAGCAGATCTTCGACGGCATGCTCGCCGCTACGCCCGAAGGCGCCGCCGTGGAGCTGGTCGAGGACCGCGACCAGGCCATCCGCCGCGCCATCGAGGTTGCGGGATCGTGGGTCGACGAGGGCTTCGAGGCGCTTGTCTGCGTGCTCGGCAAAGGCGAGGAAGTCCGCATGCTGCGCGCGAACGGCCCCGAGCCGTGCGATGAGGACAAGGTGATCGTCGCTCGCTGGATCGCAGAGCGCGATCGCTCGCTCGGACGCTGACGCAAACAGGGGGGTTGCTGCAACAATTTATGCAGCGGCCCCTCATGGAGAATTATTACAACTCGGTGCAAAAAACAGCCGTTTGCGGCCGAAAAGCAGCCGTTCATGCTTTACTATTTTCCTATATACCCAACGCAGCCCAATCACCCCATTACGAACAAGGCCGGTAGGTTACGCATGTGTTCGGAGGATGCCCAGATATGCGGCAGTTAGAAGAGCGGATTCTCAAGGACGGCAAGGTGCTGCCCGGCGGTGTCCTCAAAGTTGGCAGTTTCCTCAACCACTGCATCGATACCCAGCTTCTCGGCGACATGGCCGCCGAGATCGCATCGCTGTACAAGGATGCCGGCGTCACCAAGATTCTCACGATCGAGGCGAGCGGCATCGCGATTGCGGCGGCGGCGGGCATGGCTCTGGGCGTGCCCGTTGTTTTTGCAAAGAAGCACCGCACCACCAACGTGGAGGGCTCGGTCTATATGACCATCGTGCACTCCTTCACCCATAACGAGGACTACCACGTGGTCGTGCAGGGCGATACCATCGACGCGTCCGACAAGGTCCTCATCATCGACGACTTCCTTGCCAACGGAAGCGCCCTGCGCGGCCTCATCGACCTGGTCACCCAGGCCGGCGCCGAGGTTGCGGGCGTCGCCGTGTGCGTGGAGAAGTGCTTCCAGTCCGGAGGCGACGAGTTCCGTGCGAAGGGCATCCGCGTGGACGCCCTGGCATCCATAGAGGCGATGACAGACGACGGGCAGATTACGTTCCGCTCGTAGCCTGCTTCGATAGATAGGTACATGTTTCCAACAGGAAGGAATACGATCATGAAAATCAGCAATCTCAACCGCCGTCAGTTCCTCAGCGGCCTGACTGGTGCTGCGGCCCTCACCCTTGCTGCGTGCGGTGGCGGCAACAGCGATGGCGGCGACGCTGCTCCCGCCGACGGCGGCGAGGCAACTGACGGCGGTGACACCGCGGAGGCCGGCATGAAGGTCGGTCTCATCTGCCTGCACGACGAGAACTCCACCTACGACCTCAACTTCATCAACG